>NZ_JBNHEQ010000014.1:20563-52488 GCF_050016015.1 Dapis hubbardiae BLCC-M172 | reverse complement strand
TTATTAGCGAGGCGTTGGCGGAGCAAGTGCGGCAGCTATATCGCTCTTGCTTACTAAAGATGATGTCTTTGCTTGGTTTAAACATTGTGGTTTTTGAGGGTGAAAAGCGCTGTAAAGAAAAATCCACAATATTTTCAGCTAGTCGGAAGTAGAAACTTTGGCTCTGGGTGGGGGTTTGGAGACCAAACCCCTACAGTCGATCTATTTCCAACCCACACGATCCATTAATTTAATTGCCTCTGGGTTCAACTTACCATAAATAGAAACATTAGGTGGAGGTTTGGAGACCAAACCCCTACAGTCGATCTATTTCCAACCCACACGATCCATTAATTTAATTGCCTCTGGGTTCAACTTACCATAAATAGCAACATTAGTAGAATCGCTCTTGAAATCACCAAAGGTTGCCAAAACGCTAGGAACAGGTACACCTGCAACTACAGGATACTCGTTATTACCATCAGAGAATATTTTTTGAGCTTCTGGACTTGTTAAATGTTCGAGAAACTTAATTGCACCCTCTTTATTGGGAGCGGTTTTAACTACCCCACCACCACTAATATTAACGTGGGCACCGCGACCATTTTGATTCGGGAAAAACATACCCACTTTTTCTGCAACCGCTTTATCTTCTGCTTTGGTAGATCTTTTCAAACGCGCCAAATAGTAGCTATTAGCAATACCAACATCACCAATACCAGCAGCAACAGCTTTTATTTGAGCGGTGTCATTTCCTTCTGGAGGTCTGGCAAAGTTGCTAACAAAACTTTTTGCCCAATTTTCTGTGGGTGACATTCCCAGAATTTCAATTAAAGATGCTACTAAAGATTGGTTGTAAATATTGCTGGAGGAACGGATTACAATTTTACCTTTCCATTTGTCTGTAGCTAAATCTTCATAAGTTGATAGCTCAGAGGGTTTAACTTTATCTTTGTTATACATGATTACCCGTGCCCGTCTGGAGAAACCAAACCATAAATTTTCTGGACTGCGGAGGTTAGTGGGAATTTTACTTTCGAGAATAGAAGAAGAAACTGGTTGCAAGATTCCTTGTTCTTGGGCACGCCACAAATTACCTGCATCAACTGTGATGAATACATCTGCGGGACTGTTAGCTCCTTCACTTCTAATCCGTTCCATTAACTCCTCTCCCTTACCTTCAATTAGGTTGACTTTGATACCAGTTTTTTTGGTAAAGCTGTCATAAAGAACTTGGTCAGTGTCGTAGTGGCGGGAGGAATATAGATTAATTGTACCACTTTGGGCTAATCCTCGGTTGCTTTTTCCGAGTTCGGCAAGTGCCACAGTTGCCATTGCTGTGCCTGTCCCCAGAAATACTCGTCTAGTGATTTTCATTTTTAATTTTCTCCTTATTTGTTTTTGATAAGCAGGTATAAGTAATTACCTCATACTGACTGGTTAATTTTAATGATATTGCAATTTATTCTTAATAAATTTACTCCTTTATTAGGATTAATTTATAGAAAATTTGCCTTTGAGTATTAAAACCTATAATAATTTGACCTGATTTTGTCTATAAAGTAGTGACTTTCACAATTGATAAATTGTTTCTAGACACTAATTGATTTAACTCAGAATTTTTATTGCATCACAATTAAATATATTTGTCAAGTAGTTATTAATTGTTTGCTTTGGAGGTTATATAGAATCTGTTTGAATAGTGGTCATTGCGACTGTAGGAATCAATCTCAGGGGTGCGCCGAGATTGCTTCCTTTCCACGGAGTGACCGTCGCAATGACTTGAGTATAGTAATTATCCGGATTTGATATTACAGTGCTTTTCAAGTTGATGAACCACATCTTCACAACCAAAACCTAGTAGGGACTAACCATGGTTAGTCCCTACTGTGGTCTACTGAAATGAAAACCGCTGTATAAGAAACCGCAGTTTATAGAAAATAGATGCCAGTATAGGTAGGGCATCTAATATAAACCCCCTTTCTATAGTTTATTTATACCGATACTACTAGATTTAATATTACTAACGGCAAAAAAAAGAGTTTCACAGAAATTACCTCTGTGAAACTCTTAAATTAATTCAACTATTTACTTGACTTTAACCCCTAGATTTGCTCTGGCCAATGTCTAGAAAGTTTATCCAAGAAAATGAACACCAGAGATGTCATTGTGGCTCAATTCGTTAAATAACTCCTCAAATGTACCTGATGTTTGAATACCCAGGTTATTAGGATTGAAAGCAAACACATCTTGGTCGTGACCCGATAGACCAGGTACATAAAAGTCACCCTTCGTGGATAGAAGTATTTGCTCTCCGTTGAGACCAATTGCATCAACATCTTCAGTGTCGTTACTAAGTCCTACATCACTTCCATCAAACTCGACAGACCATTCCCCACTGGTGTGGTTGCCTAAATTCTCAGGATCGAAACGCAGTATATCTTCATCTTTACGGTCAATTCCTGATACATGAACATTACCTGTGGTGGAAATTAGAAGATCCCCTGTAACAGGATCGACACTCAAACCATCAATATCTTCACCACTTGTAGTTAAGCCAACATCTGAACCATCGAAGTATAACTCAAAAGAACCGGAGGTGTTTTCTCCAAGTGATGTGGCAGTGAATTTAACAATGTCAGAATCATCTACATGGATGCCACCTATATCTTGAGGAGACTTGAATGAAAGTAGAATTTCATTGTCGTTGATTACCTCAAAGGCATCAATATTAAAATGCTCAAGACCAACATCTGAACCATCAAAGAACTTAGTGAAGCTCTGGTCATCTAGATTATATTCAACGATGTCTTCTGGGTCAAAATTAATTCCATCTAGGGTTTTGTGGTCTTTTAAACTGAACAGTAAAGAATTTTGACTTGGTTGAGGTTCTGGTTCTGGTTCGCCTTCAGGGTTTGTATAACCACTTTGGTCTTCATCACTTACAGAACCAGCGGTTACAGTTGCAATGTTGACATAATTGCCGATGCTTGTTTCACCCGCAGCAGAAAGACCTAGTTTTTCGAGCTTAAAGGAATCATTACTGCCATCAGTGTAAGCCGAGATGACTACGGTATCTCCTGTTAAGTTAGCACTGTTAAAGTCAGCCCAGCGACTAGAACTCGAATGAGTAAAGTTATTTTCTTTGACATAGCTAGACAACAGACTATCACTCAAAGAGGATATCTCAGCACCATTGCTGTCGCCGATCCAAATGGAAATATCACTATCATGTCCGACATATTCTAGGAAGGCTTTATCGACGGTAACATCTTGGTCAAATTCAAAGAGTAGATAATCAACTTGAGTCCCATTATCCACTCGGTGATGAGAACCGTCTTCACCACTGTTGGTAACGCCTAAACCTCCGTTATACACACCAACATAACCAGCATTCCAATGACCACTACTGTTACGACTGA
Organism: Dapis hubbardiae BLCC-M172; assembly: GCF_050016015.1. Classification (NCBI taxonomy): domain Bacteria; kingdom Bacillati; phylum Cyanobacteriota; class Cyanophyceae; order Oscillatoriales; family Microcoleaceae; genus Dapis; species Dapis hubbardiae. The sequence continues at coordinate 49,087 of NZ_JBNHEQ010000014.1, read as the reverse complement.
AGCCACGGACATCAACTGAAACACCATCTTGAGTGAAGGAACGAGTATTACCATCGGGACCATCTGTACTGCTATAACCATTGAAAATAAAGGTAGTGTCAGTGGAGCCAGTAGTAACGGTTAAATCTTGGGCTGCTTCCGTAGCGGAAGTGTATAACCAAGTTTCACCTGCACTGAGAATGCCATCTGAGCCAACATCACTAGATGTAACTAGAGTGGGAGTAAAGTCATCACTGGTGTCATCTACAGTTCCGTTGTCGTCACTGATGACAACTTGCTCCTTTGTGAAGTCTACATTACTTGTATTTTCGACAGTGTAGGTAAAGGTGACATCTGCACCTGCTGCAATTTCGGGTAGGTTATTGAGGTCAGTAACATCAATATCATCACCATTGACAAACTTCTCAATGTCGATACCAGGAGTGAGTGGTGGGTTCTTATAATTTGCAGCATCCTCATCACTAACACCACCAGCAGTCACAGTAGCTATATTGGTGTATAGTCCAGGAGCATCAATCACCTCAACCTTGTCGAAATCTAAACCAGAGATAGCACCACTACCAGCTAATTCAACCTCCAACTTAACCACATCATTATCATTGATATTTAAAGTTTGGAAACTGTTATCACCATCTTGACCAAGTGCAGCAATATCGGTAGTTGTTACATTTCCATCTGCATCAGTTGTGATGATTTTGCCACCAGCTTCCTCAATATCTATAAAGCTGAGGGAGTTGATCTTGACAGGGTTATCAAAGTCAAAGGTAATAGTACCGCCATGAGCTTCGTCATCAGGATCAGAACTGTCACCGTCTTCAGAGATGATTAAGATATTACCCTGTGCTGTGGTGTTATTTGGACCAGAACCAGGAGTTTCCAGGTCATGATCTCCACCTGTAGGATTAGCACTATCAAAGATCATCGCTTGATTTGAACCACCAGTTGCAGAAATGGTGACACCTAAATCGTTGTACTCATTATCAATGACAGTACCAGCAGCGAAACCTTCAAAGTCAATTACATGATTCTTAGTTGTGGTTGTGCTAGTAGATAAGTTCTCAGCAGGTAGTGTTTTTGTGTAACTCCAAGTTTCATCACTATCAAGCAAGTTATTTTGGTTCTCATCACCAACATTGAAATCACCTGCTAACACTTGGTATGGATTGAAATCATCTGATGTATCACCAGGTGTACCATCATCATCAGTGACGGTAACTTCATTAGCTGCAAAGGAAACGTTACCAGTGTTAGTTACTTCATAAGTAAATACAGCATCATCACCAGGTAAGATTTCCTCCGCTTCAGCAGCAGTATCAGCATCTTCACCATTGACAAACTTCTCAATCTCGATACCAGGATTTTGAGGAGCGTCATAACCGAAGTCTTGGTTGAGGTTGTCTTGCCCTTGAGGTAGGTCGACCATGGACATATTGTCGTTGCCACCATCAGGGTCGGCTGTTTGGTCTAAACCTTTGAGTTTTTCAGCTTCATCAGTTACTACTACTTTGTAGTTACCACCATCTAGGTTGTCAAAGTGGTACTTACCATCACCATCTGTGGTGGCTGTGTCAATTAGAGCATCTGCGTTGTCTTTGTCCCGTAATTCGACTGTGACTCCTTCAATACCTAGTTCTCCATCATCTTGAGTCCCGTTGGCGTTGTCGTCTCGGTAAATGGTGTCGCCAATTTTGCCTGTGGGAGCTTTAAAAAATCCCGCATCAATTTTTGGGTCGTTTTCACCAGGTTCTAAGGTTACGACATCAGCCAAAAGCAGCAGCAGGTAGAGAAGCAGAAGCAACAATAGCGATAGTAGCAGCAGCAACGGATAATGTGTTTTTTAACATGATTTAGTAGAACTCCATAAGATTTGTTTGATGTCTTTATCTTATTCTGTTGTTTTGGAAGATCGCAAGAGGCAAAACAGATTTTCCTCACATCTTTACCGAATATTCATTCAATTCCTATTTTCTCTTCATCGAATCTTCATAAAAGTCTCTGGGAGACGTCTTAAGTATAATTATGTCGTGGATATCTCCGTATTAGATATCTCCAGAAAATAAAAAAGTCTCTCTAAAAATTTTTTGCTTGTCACCTTCTGGAGCTATTGCCTATTACTTAGGGCTTGCTGATTAAATATCAAAGCATTGACTTATAAAGGTTTGAGCAATTTTATTCTGGAAAAAGTACCAGCTTTTTGCTTGATAAAGCAGAAATTGTGAGCATTTTGGGTAGATTATGGCAGAAAAATCACTCTTACTATTCTTCTTCCTGTCTCCTCTATAATTCCCACTTCTCCTGACTCCTGTACGGGCGTTAACGATAGTTATGCGAAGCTAACGGCCGTTTCGCTGCGCGACATGAAACGCCCCTACGACTCCTGAGGACTACCCTTACCCATAAGACTTTTGAGCGCAAACCCTACTTACTCCTGCAAAAAATCTATATCTTTTTCACGCCTCATATCATGTCGGGTAGCATCGGTATTCTATAGAACCCCTGAAGGGATCTATTTAAAAACAGAGGAGAGAGATGGGGAGATGGGGAGATGGGCTGTATTAGATATCTCCCACTCATCCAATCCTCAAATCAATTCTCACTCATTTTTTATCAATTACTTCTCCACCAGGACCTATTTTCTGGAGATACTGTTAGGGCTTCTATAGAGAAGGTAAGGAAGAAGGCTTTAGTTATCTAGGACAGAAGGCTTTAGTTATCTAGGACAGAAGGAAGAAGAAAGAAGAAAGAAGAAAAGGAAAAAGCTTAAATAAGGTAAATATTTCCCCAACTTTTAAACAAACGATACCAGCGGACATGATATCACCTATGTCTAATTATAAAATCTGGACAATTACTATAGCCTAGTCATTGCGACTGGAACGGAGTAAAAGGTTTGCGGAGCATTCCGGAACGGATAGCAATCTCCTAAACCCCTAATATTAGTTGCTTTGGTCGCAATTACGACTTTTTAGCCGGATTATTATATAGCAATCAGAAGTCAGATATGAGAAAAAACTGTAGGAGTTTGGTCTCCAAACCCAAGCACGAATAGGATTTGGGAACCAAACCCCTACGGTCAAATCTTACAACCTATTTACGATTGCTATATAAGGAAACTAAAGAATCAGAAGAAAGGTTTACGATGCTGGCTGAAAATAAAAAATTAGGTGGCTGTAGGAAAAAAATTCACAATTATAGAAAGGACTTCTTTTTTGAGACAGCACAGCATTTGTGAAACCAAAGCGGAATGATTTTTGCGGAGGATTTGAATTTTAAAGCATTGGAGCAGTAGCTTTATTCTATTAAACCTTTTGTCTATAATTACTTAGTAAAATAACAACTATAAGCATCAACTATACAACTTTCTCCCAGAGCTTCTTGTTGATTATTATAGATAAGTGCTTCTCTATTTAATCGCGCAAAACAGAGAAGCACCGACTAATTAATAATTAATAATTAATAATTAATAATTCAGAGAAAATTGTCATTATCAATTATCCATTATCAATTATCCATTATTTACGCTTCATCTAAAGCAACAATACCAGGTAACTCTTTACCTTCCAATAATTCCAAACTAGCACCACCACCAGTAGAAATATGACTCATTTTTTCACCCAAATTTAACTGCTCCACCGCAGCAACAGAGTCACCACCACCAATAATAGTAATAGCATCCTGCTTATCAGCAAGAGTCCGGGCGATCGCTTCAGTACCCTTAGCAAACTTCTCCATTTCAAACACACCCATCGGACCGTTCCAAATTACAGTCTTGCAGTCTGCTAAAGCATCTTGGAAAACTTTTGCAGAGTCAGGACCGATATCCAAACCCATCCAACCATCTGGAATAGCTTCAACACTAACAGTTTGAGTATTCGCCTCAGCGTCAAACTTATCAGCTACAACCACATCAGTAGGTAACAACATCTGCACACCTTTCTCTTTTGCCTTAGCTTCCAGAGATTTTGCCAATTCTAACTTATCGTCTTCAACCAAAGACTTACCCACACTCAAACCACGAGCTTTGTAGAAAGTGAAAATCATACCGCCACCCAAGAGCAACTTATCGCACTTATCCAACAAAGCATCAATCACACCAATCTTACTAGAAACCTTAGAACCACCAATAATAGCAGCTAAAGGTTTTTGAGGATCATCAATTGCACCTTGGAGGAATTTCAATTCCTTCTCAATTAAATAACCACCCACAGAAGGACTCAAATATTTAGTCACACCCTCAGTCGAAGCATGAGCGCGGTGAGCAGTTCCAAAAGCATCATTCACATATACATCTGCCACAGAAGCAAGTTGCTTGGCAAACTCTGGGTCATTTCCCTCCTCTCCAGGGTAGAAACGAACATTCTCCAGCAAAACTACATCACCATCTTGCATCGCTGCCACAGTAGAAGTTACTGCCTCACCAACGCAGTCGTCACACTTTTTAACTTCCTTACCCAATACTTCAGAAAGTCTTTCTCCCACAAGAGTCAGACGCATATCATCATTTACTTTTCCCTTCGGACGTCCAAAGTGGCTAGTCAAGATAACTTTTGCACCTTTGCCAATTAAATCTTGAATTGTAGGAAGAGCCGCCCGAATCCGAGTATCATCTGTAATACTACCATTATCAACAGGCACGTTAAAATCAGCCCGCATAAGTACCTTTTTGCCAGATAAGTCAGATGCCGATAAATTTGCTACAGTTTTTTTTGTCACAGGATTAATCTCCTAGTATTTGTCTTAAATCTATATCCATCTATGGTCAGATTATTGGCCCATAAACAGATAGAATTAGGTTACAACAATTCGTTCACGGTAAACATTTTATCGGACTCCGTGCCCCAAATATATTTCTATGTTTAAAACAGTTCTATTTCCTGTAGACCGTAGCCGAGAAGCTCGCGAAGCTGCGGAGAAAGTGATTAACATTGTCAAAACATATCAGGCTCGCCTGGTATTAGTATCAGTAGTGGAAGTAGTTTCCGAAGGCCAAGAGCCATTTCATCCAGAAATGACTTCTTCAGAAACAGTTACTCAACTGTTACAGGAGGCCAAATCTATGTTTACCCAACAGGGTATTGAAGCTGAAGTTGTCCAAAGAGAAGGCCATCCTGCTTTTACTATCTGTGATGTGGCTGATGAGATTGAAGCTGATTTAATTGTGATTGGCTCCCGAGGAGGTTTGACTGAGGAAGGAGCTACTGATAGTGTCAGTAATCGGATTATTAATCTGTCTCCTTGTCCAATTTTGGTAGTTCCTTAGATTGGGTTCATTAATTGATAATGGATAATGGATAATTGATAATTGATAATTGCCTCTGGTTAAAACCATCAGATTGAAGATAAGGAAATATCCTAGCACTTTTTTTCCCTATCCAAGGGGAGGCTTCAAGGCGCGAATTATTTAATTATTAATTATTAATAACTAATAATTCGGTAAACACAGAAAGCGAAAACTTACTCATAACTATAGCTATAAAACTAGAATGAGTAAGTTTGTTCAGTTTTCTATCCATTGAGTCCCTATTAGCTACAATTAGGGTTTGCTGAAAAAGTCTTTTTTAATGAGTAGGGGAGTAGGGGAGTAATTTTTATGCTCAACTATGCGCCCAAAATGCGCTCCTTTTTTAGCATAAAGAGTTGAAAACTAGGTAATTTTTCCAGTTCTAAAAAGCTAAAACCTTTATCTGTAAATGCTTTGATATTTAATCAGTAAGCCCCAATTTAACTTCCCAGGCGGGAAGTCCCGTCCTCTCCGGCAGGGGAGCGTCCCATGGGAAAGCCGGGCGTTATCTACGAGGTTCGTCCTGATTGTCTATGTATTTTTTTAGCACTGAAACACTTACACCACCACAGCTAGCAATAAAGTATGATTCACTCCAAAAAACAGCTTTGAAATAAGCTTTGTTGATTTGTTCTGGAAACTCCGTTCTAAGTCTCCTACTGCTTACAGATTTTAGATTAGTAACAAATTTAGGCAACTCAAGCGGGAGTATGTCAAGAACTGGGAAAAGCAGATTTTGGGATATCTTCATAGCCAGAGCTTTCTTTTTGCTTGACTATTTGTAAACCTTCTTTAAGTGCAGTCAGGCGATCGCCCATCCAGTAATTCTCTGGAATTAAGCCAGCAATTCCCAGATTTTCTAACCTACGTTTTACCTTTCCAGTTGCTCCAACCATAATTATATTTCGTCCAGCATCAATCGCCTCTTGAATGGCATTTTCAATCGCCAAAGAAGAAGTTACCCCCAGAATTGGAACTTCACTCAAATCGACAATCAATACATCATAATTACTAATGGCACCATGTTCTCTGGAAATCGCTTTGGCTACTCCAAAAATCATTGGCCCGCTCAAATGAAACAGCAAAACTCGGCCATTTGCCAATTCCAAAATTTCCTTTTCTTCGTCAGTCATTACGATTTTATCGTCTGCATCAGTAATAGCTTTGACAGAATTAGATTGCATTTCTTCGAGACGTTCAATGGTTAAAATATTCGCGATAAAAACTCCCACCGCAACTGCCACCATTAAATCCACAAATACCGTGAGTAGTACCACACTATAAACAATTCCGGCAGCCTTCCAAGAAATTTTGTGAACCCGTTTGAGGAAACCCCAATCAATAATATCAATTCCCACCTTTAAGACAATTCCTGCTAATACAGCTAGAGGAATTCCGGAAGTTAAAGGTGCCGCCCATAACACAACAATCAATAGAGCTAAAGCACGACTAATCCCAGATAAAGCGGTACGTCCCCCGGCTTGGATACTAACTACAGTTGCCGTTGTGGCTCCAGATCCAGCAATTCCACCGCATAAACCTGTAATTAAATTCGCCACCCCTTGACTGATTAATTCCTTATTCGATTTATGTTCAGTTCTCGTCAAACTATCTGAAACCAAACAAGTTAATAGGCAATCAATAGAACCCACCATACCCAAAACCATGGCATTCACAAACATTAACCGTAAATTTTCAGCGGTAAATGTAGGCATTTGCAGTTGTGGCAAACCGGGGGTAATTTCTCCAATTGTAGCGATCGTCCGAATTTCAATGTTTCCAAAGAAAATAAAAGAAATCGCCGTACCAATTACCAAAGCTATTAGTTGAGGAGGAACTAACTTTTTTAGTTTGGAGGGACAAAAGAACAAAATTCCTAGAGTAATTAATCCTAACAACGTTTCCCCTGGACTAATATTGGCAATCAAATTAGGGAAAGCCTTAATCACGCCAATTACTCCACCAGAGGGAGTTTCTTGACCGATAAACGGTGCAATTTGCAAAAAAATCAGAATCACGCCAATTCCTGTCATAAAACCAGAAATGACGTTGTAAGGAAGCATTGTAATATACTTCCCCAATCGCAGGACTCCAAATAGGATTTGAAAGATACCCGCCATCATCACGACAGTAAAGGCCATTGCCAGACCACTTTCGGGATTTACGGCCATTAATTCGGCAATCACAGCAGTGACAATTACAGTCATTGGTCCGGTGGGTTCAGAAATTAGACTGGGAGTGCCACCAAATAAAGCGGCAAAAAATCCGACTAAGATTGCTCCCCATAACCCTGCAGCAGCACCAGCTCCAGAAGCAATTCCGAAAGCTAGCGCCATTGGTAAGGCCACCACTGCAGCAGTCAAGCCACCAAAAATATCTCCTTTTAGGTTTCGGAAATGAATCGTATTGGTAATTTGCATTAAAAATTTCCCTAGAATCACAATAAGATGCTACATGTGACATACTCCCACACTATAGCGCCAGCTTAGTGTAGGCTTCTCGTTTCGCTGCCCTGCCATTGCATCGGGCTCCACGAGCTTTAAGGACGAAATGCCCTGTCGCCCTATTTTTTATATTTATCGCCGCATTTAGGTCGCGGTCTATTACTATGCCGCAATGTGGACAAGAATGAGTTCGTATGTTTAATTCTTTGGGGACTGTTTCCCCACACTTTGAGCAATCTTGGCTAGTATTTTTGGGGTTCACTGCTATAGTTTTCTGTCCAGCATTTCCGGCTTTGATAGTCAAAATAGACAGGAATTGGCCCCATCCAGCGTCATTAATTGATTTACTCAAACGGGTCTTTGCTAACCCTTTAATATTTAAGTTTTCATGGGCAATAACTTCAGCTTTTAATAACAATTCATTGGCTGTTTTAAAATGAAAATCTTTACGTTTATCGGCAACCTTTTTATATTGTTTGGCAACAGCTTTCACAGCTTTTAACCATCTTTTACTACCTTTCTTTTTACGGGATAAACGTTTCTGTAGAGTCTTTAATCGCTGCTGAGATTTTCGATAGTATTGAGGGATGGGGACAGATTCTCCTTCACTTGTTACTAAGAATTCCTTCAACCCCATATCAATTCCCAGAGTATTTTTTAATTTAGGTTCAACTTCACTTGTCAAAGCTGGAACTGATTTTTCTTCTAGGGATAAAATCACATAATAACCATCAGCTTTACGACTAATAGTTACAGTTTTAATTTGAAAACCATCAGGTAACGGCCGATGTTGAATAAACTTGATATTGCCTATTTTGGGCAAGTTTATCTTGTTTTCTTGAATGCAGTCTTGCTTGATCTGAGGATAAGTAAAACTGCGATAACGTCCTTTTCCCTTAAACCTTGGTTTCCCTGATTTCTGTCCATTTTTGTCTGCTTTCCACCATCTATCAAAGGCAAGTTTTACCCGTTTTATGCAATCTTGCAAAACCTGGGAATGAATCAGCTTGTACTCAGGAAACTTGTCTTTGGTATTGACCAAATCTTTTTTCTGAGAATAATAATCTGGATTATCCCTGAGTCTTGGAATTGGCATCACCAAGGGGCAGGCGTTAACTGAACAACGGTTTTCTTCCCACCATGAGAATCTTTCACCTAACCGATAGTTGTACTGCCGACGCAATAATTCCAACCACATTTCTATTGTGGCTATTTGGTCTTTTTTTGGCCTTAATTTATATTGGTAGGCAGTCCGCATGGTGGAAAATTTACAGGGTTATTGCAAAATAATAATACAAGTTTTTCAACCAGAGCGAAAGCTTCTGCTGGGAAGTTTGCAAATTGAATAGACATTGAACCCATTCAATTTGCTGCCGATTCATCTGGTCGCCAAATCTGCATATTATGGTGTTGGGCTTCTCGGCGATTCAGCTAAATTTATTTGACAACTGATAACTGAAATGACTATTCAATGGTATCCGGGCCATATTGCGAAGGCCGAACGAAATCTGAAAGAACAACTGAAACGAGTTGATGTGGTTCTGGAGGTTCGAGATGCTCGTATCCCACTAACTACTAACCATCCACAGGTATCTGAGTGGGTGGGTACTAAAGCACGAGTTTTGGTATTAAATCGGATGGATATGATTCCTGTGGAAGTTATGAAAGAATGGCAGGAATGGTTTGAAAGTAAAGGGGAAGTCCCTTATTTTACTAATGCTCGGTTGGGTGATAGAGTGAAAAATGTGGCCAAGGCAGCGCGGGATGCTGGCCGTGCTGTTAATCAAAGACGGCGTGATCGCGGGATGTTACCTCGCCCTGTCCGTGCTGTGGTAATTGGTTTTCCTAATGTTGGTAAGTCTGCTCTTATTAATAGACTGTTGAAGAGGAAGGTTGTTGAAAGTGCGAGGCGTGCTGGTGTGACTAAACAATTAAGATGGGTACGCATTTCTGATGAGATTGAATTGTTAGATGCTCCTGGTGTAATTCCTAGTAGAATTAAAAATCCAGAGGATGCGGTTAAGTTGGCTATTTGTGAGGATATTGGGGATGCTGCTTATGATAATCAAATTATAGCTGCTAGTTTGATTGATTTTTTGATGTCTCTGGAAGTAGATAGTAATGGTTTTATTTCTGCTTCTTGTTTGGATTCTCGTTATGGCTTAAAAGTGGATAATTATACAGGTGAAGGTTATTTACATGAGCTGGCAGATCGGATTCATCAAGGAGATGTTGAGCGTACTTCTAGGCGAATTTTGGATGATTTTCGCAAGGGTTTATTAGGGCAAATACCTTTGGAGTTACCACCCTATTAAATGAGAAAAAAAGATTTTCTATTAATCAGGAAGTATTTATAGCAATTCCTAAAAAGCGTGAGGTACAAAATTCTAGGTATTAGGGAACAGGGAACAAGGAAGAAAAAAGACAAGTTTATCTAACCAACTTGAGAAACTCTATATCAAGTTTATTTAATAAATAAGCGATCGCTAGAAAATTGTGTATAAGATTTTGGTAGTTGGAAAACTCCATTACCAAAAAAAGAATTATTTCCAGACAAAACCTGCGAAAAATAAAGCGTCATTAATTAATAACTATTATTTATTTATTTATGGAGTTTCTCTTCTTCCTTCTTCCTTTCTATTTGGAAATATTGGTCCAGTGGGAGCCAAAAATCTCTCTCTTGATTTTCAGGAACTTGTTGATAAATATCAATTAGAAATTCAAGGATTAATCCATATTGGCGCTCATTATGGGCAGGAATACGAAATTTATCAAAAATTAAATATAGTTAACTTAGTTTTTTTTGAGCCTCTTTCTGAAAATTTTGAAATTCTTAAAAGCCACGTTGGAGAAAATGTTAGGTTATTTCAGATCAGAAGGCTTTAGGGAATGAAAATAAAACAGTTAAAATGTATGTATAAAGTGCGAATAATGCAAGGTCATCTTCTGTTTTACAGCCTAAAAAATATTTGGAACAATATCCTGAGATTGTTTTTGATAGAGAAGAATTTGTGGAGATGGTAAGACTAGATGATATTTTAGCTGGATAAAGAAAACTATAATTTCTTGACTATTGATGTACAAGGATATGAGTTAGAAGTATTGAAAGGTAGTAGAGAAACTCTGAAAAATATTGATTATATTTTGACTGAAGTTAATCCAGATGAATTATCTGAAAATTGTGCCAGAGTTGAGCAACTAGATGAATTTATAGGAAGGTTTAATTTTCAAAGAGTTGAAACAAATTGGGAAGGAGAAACTTGGGGAGATGCTTTTTATCTAAAGAGGTAGTTTTTTGTTGAATAAGTGTTAGATTAGTAAGAATAAGAAAAGGTGGTAGTTCCAAGGTTCAGCAATTAACAATGTTCATGTGACGAGGTGCCGTTTGCGAAGCATTCCGCAGGAAAACAATTAATAATTAATAATTACCCCTTCTGAAAACGGATAGGATTCACTAAAAGGAAAATTTTTGATTTATCCCCTATCCCAGGGGAGACTTTAAGGCGTGAATTGTTGAATGAATAATTAATTGACTATCAACTCTTAATTATTAATTATTAACTATTAACTATTAATTATTAATTATTCGGTAAAATCTTACTCTAAATCTCAGCGATCGCTTCTATCTATATTCTCCAGTTGTTATATTTTTTAGTTGAACAAAAAGTCATGCATGAGGACGAGTTAACCCAGTTAATTACACAATATCATAATTTTTTGGAGAATGCAAGGGTAAAACTTTCCTACGGCTGATTTTTTCTGGTGGTGCTTCACAAGATGAATATTTGGAGCAGAAGTTGAATCGAAACTACTATTTTTCCAAGATATATCTATTCATAAAAGTGGGATGCTATAGCAATTCCCAAAAAGAGTGAGGTACAAAATTTTTTTTGCTTTGGTGAGTAGAAAATTAGAGGAGTATGAAGATAAGAGACTGTTTGTAAAGTTTTGTAAGGGAAAGCGATCGGCATAACGCAAAAGGTAAGACAATGATAATTGTAATGATTTTCCCTCCTATGGAAAGAAAAAACTATCCCAGTGACCTAACCAATGAACAGTGGGAAATTTTCAGGCCCCTGATTCCTCCACCCCATTCTGGTGGTAGGTCTGGAAGTGTCGATACAACAGAAGTTATTAATGGTATTTTCGTTGCTTTACACAACGGCTGTACATGACGGGCACTTCCTCATGATTTACCACCTTGGCAGACCGTAGCTACATATTTTTATCGTTGGCAACGCAGTGGAGTATGGAAAGAAATCAATCATACGTTACGTTTGCGTAGCATTCGGTAGGAAAGAAAAGTCAGAATCAAACAAGGAAGAACTGAAGAACCATCGGCGGGTATAATTGATTCACAGTCGGTAAAAACGACTGAAAAAGGGGGATTAGAGGTTATGATGCTGGTAAAAAGGTAAAAGGAAGAAAACGACACATATTGGTAGATACTCAAGGGTTGTTACTGAGTGTAGTTGTACATACTGCAAATATACAGGATACACAAGGAGCTAAGTCTGTATTTCTTCAAGCTAAACATGATGCCCCGAATCTGAAAATTGTTTGGGCAGATCAAGGTTATAGAGGAAAACTAGAGAAATCAGTGGCAATGGTTTGTGGATGGAAATTAGCTATTGTTAACAGAACTGAAAAAGGGTTTAAAGTTTTGCCCAGACGCTGGGTGGTAGAAAGGACTTTGGCGAGGGCGCGGCCGTAATCGTAGACTTTCTTGCATATTATGAAGAACATCCTCACAATAGGGAAGCTTTGGTTGATATTTCCATGATTCGTTTAATGTTAAAACGGTTAGGGTTGGCGGAGCAAGTGCGGCAGCTATATCGCTACTAATACTTCATAATTCTTTACAAACAGCCTCTAAGAAAAATAACTGTACTTCATAACTGTGGGAATTACTATATTGTATAAGCTACTCAACAAAAGGTTTGCTGGACTTGATAAGATTACAAATAGGATAAGAATATTGCCTCCGGAACCAGTCAAAGTTGTGATGGAGGAAAAAATTAATACAGAAGGATAAATTATGAGCGATTCAATTATCAAATTAGTCGATGACTTACCCACTGGTGGGATTACAGTCTCCGCATTACGCGCCTTAGATTTCGTCGTACCTGGTGAATGGAATAATTTAGTTGGTTTTGAAAATACAGTTCGTGAAATTACTGGAGAAGAAAAATCCAAAAAGATTCAAAAAATTAGCGAACGTGCTTTGTGGATATATAACGACGAATCTCAAGGTTATCAAGATGCCATCTGGACTTACCAAAGTCTAGATAAAGCTGATGCTGCTCTAGGTGCTGCAGCAATGGCAAATAAAATTGGTGAAAAAATCTCTTTCCTGAGTTTCCTCAATAAGTTAACTCCATCAGCAGATACAACTCAAGCAATAGATTTATCCATCAAAATAGTAGCGGAGTTGGTTGCTTTTTGCAAATTGAATGGAATGCCAACTATGGATAGTTTAGGTGATTTTTCGGCAGCTTTGGCAGAAGAATATAGTGGTCCTTCTTTAATGCGAATGGTTGCTTTGGTTTGTTTCGATGGGTTGATTCCTCTAGGACCTGATTTTGTTAATCGTGTGGGAGATATTATTGGGGGCATGAGTTCTGCTGGTTTACAACAAAATCCTTTATTTCAGAGGGTAAATAATTTGATTCCTGGTGATGGTACTCAGGGTAAACTTGATTTTATTGGTAATAGTTTTGACGCGGTTAGGGGTTGGATGAGTAATTTAGTTTCATCGCGAGGATTAGACCCTCAAATGATTATTGATAGTTTACAAAATTTTGTAGATATTGCTGATGATAAGTTGGATTATTTGGCGGCATTTATTGATATGACAACTAATTATTTTGAACATACTGGTGTTCAAACTGTAGCTCGTCGTTTGATCCTTCAAGCTGCTGAGGAAGTTTAAAAAGTCATAACTAAAGTAGGTTGGGTAAAGCTCTAGGGCAACCCAACCAAAATATAATTATTATATCGCTGCTTTCTACGGTTCATGGCGACAAGCCTTGTTCCTTATTCCTCTAACTATAGCAGCAGATTTTTACTACGCTTTATTACCCGCGTGTCGTTATTCAACCAGCCGTTAAAACGGGCGCTGTGTACTTCGGACCGTTATTTTTTAGGTTTCTAACCCTTAAGCGGAGACATACGCCCCAAACTTTGCCCCATTAAAACAGAAGCAAGATCTGAAGAAATCTCATTAAATACGCCTTTTTGGAAGAGTAGGATATTTAGAGCCACCGTAGGCGAAATGTCCCATTTCTTCACCTTTTTTAATGGGAATAGGCATACCACCTGGTGAAACGAATATTGATTCGTTGTGAATCAGTGAGGGCATAATGCGACTAATCGTGTTTAAGCCAACAGCGACTAAGCCAACATAACCGTATTGTTCTGTTTCGATAATGTAATAAGCACGGTGAAAATCCTCAAAAATACTGAAATCCGTGAAGCTTTCTGCCATATTTCTGGAATTAGACCACTCTGTTTCATCGCTCAGACCATTATAAATTCCAGGCAGATCTTGAGACTCTACAATCTTTCCATTTACTGGGGAATGGTAATGATGATAGTTGTATGGCATTAATGCACAGGAGACGGCGGTTCCTCCCTCAAAATATTGGGCATATTTAGAACCAGCAAATAGTTCAGCAACATTGATTTGCCTGGTTTTGACTTTCAGGCTAGTGGTGAGAGTCAAATCAGCTTCTAGGAAGTTAATTTGAGAGTCCGCTGAAGCCACTACAATGGAATCATCTTGAGGGTTTGGGATTGGACGTGGATTGGCAGATAGATTTAACTCGCGGGTGAAAAATTCATTAAAAGAATTGAAACCCCAATCAGGATAAATATAGTCTTCCATTCCAGTTGTGGGGTCATTAAGCCAGTCTTCAATGTAGACGGTTGAATCAGGACTATCCATAAATTGACCACGGATCAGGATAAATTCTTTAGTCCAATCGAAGATTTCACAAGTATATTGACGGGGATTAGCACTCTTACTTTTCAAGTAATTTAAGAAATAGAGAGCAGCAGGGTTATCACGATAGAAATAGGTGAAAGGTAAAATTCCGCCTAATTCTCCGTCTGGACTAGGCAAAAAAGTAAACCAGACACGAAAGTACAGAAGAAAATCATCGATACTTGTACCGAACCAAAGATTTTTTATCCCTTCTGGCTCAATAATGGGAACCACATTGGCAACAGCCTGGTTATAGGCTGCCTCGACGACAGGATTACTTAAAATTACCTGAAGTTTGTCCATGTGCTGCTCCATCTCCGGGGTCAGTAGTGGATTGGTATAAAGGATTTCCTTCAAAGAATTGAAGGTTTCATCTCTATCACTTCCCTATCCGTATCTAGACATTCGTTTTTCTCCTCAAAATCATTGAGCCGTTAGTAATTTATCAGGGTGCAAATAATTGCGCCTCAGCGCCTTAGCCAAGTTTTCCTGCTATTTTTGTCCTTTTCGTTCAAACGTTCAGGGTGAACACTAGGGTGATTTTACAGTGTTTTCCCTTTTAAATATCATGTCAAGTTTTTTTTGTCAACCCCATTTTTCAGTTATCAGTTATCAGTTTAACCGGACAAATAGTAAACTTTTGTTCCTGATTTAATTTAGCTCGTAGTTTGGCTCTAGCCCTTAAATATTGGTTTAAGGGGCTAGAGCCAAACTACAAACAAAAGAATTATTCTCACTAATTTTTAGTAAATCCATAATTAAGGCGATCGCTTCTTTAATCGGAAATCTCTTAATATTAATTCTGCTGACAAAGGTAATAAGGTAATAAGCTAACCGCTGAATGCTGAAAGCTTAACTTTTCAGTTATCAGAGTTTCTCCTAATATTGCCTAGGCTTATTTTAGAGTTTTCCTAGTTGTGTAATTTAATTTTGCTGTTAAGTTAGGGAAATATTGCTTTTTTGGCTTAATTGATTTTCGTATATATGAGCGCATCTTTCCCATTATACTTAATAATACCATGTTAAGTTTTTTTGTCAACCACCTTTTTTCAGTTATAAGGTATCAGTTATTAGTCTCGTAGTAAGATTTGAACAATAAGATAAATATTTAAGGGGCTAGAGCAAAACTACAAACATATTCTAACTAATTTTTAGTAAATCCATAATTAAGGCGATCGCTTCTTTTAAAAGTCTTTCTTCTTGTGCATAAGTTATTTTCTGATTGCTCTAAAAATATCCTACGAAAACTTCAAAATTAGCATATTGCTATAAAGTAGAGAGAATAGGATATTTTTTATTAGAGGATAACAAAATTGCTTTCACAAAATCCGATTGTCACATTTACGATTCTTTTATTAGTAATTTTAACTCTCCCCCCTCTGTTTGAGCGTCTCCGACTTCCTGGATTAGTGGGTTTATTAGTAGCAGGAATTGTTTTAGGTGGAGATGGATTAAAATTACTCGACCCAGAAACAGAGACAATGAAGTTATTATCAGATATTGGAAAAGTTTATCTGATGTTTGTTGCTGGCTTAGAAATTGATTTAGCAGAATTTAAAAAACATAAAGACCGCTCTCTTGGTTTTGGTGTTGCGACTTTTTTATTCCCTATTATTACTGGTACATTAGTTGCAAAAATATTTGGTTTAGGTTGGAATGGTGCAATTTTAACAGGTTCTTTACTTGCTTCTCATACTCTTTTAGGTTATCCGATAGTACAACAGTTGGGTGTAGTAGGAAATCAAGCAGTTACTGTAACAATTGGGGCAACTATTTTTACTGATATTGCAGCTTTATTAGTCTTAGCAATTTGTGTGTCAATTAATGCTGGTAATTTTTCTGTAATTAGTCTGACAATTCAATTGGGAAGTTTGGCTATTTATTCCGTTGTAATTCTCTGGGGTTTTCAATGGCTAGGTAAACAATTTTTCCGGCGAACTACTAATCAAGAAAGTAATCAATTTTTATTTATTTTGTTGGTTGTTTTTATTGCTGCTTTAGGTGCAACTGTGATTAATGTTGATAAAATTGTTGGTTCTTTTCTGGCAGGTTTAGCAGTTAATGATGTAGTGGGTAAAAGTCTGGTTAAGGATAAAATAAATTTTGTTGGGAGTGTTTTATTTATTCCTTGTTTTTTTGTTAATATGGGATTACTGCTGGATATTTCAGCTTTTATCAATACATTTTTAACTAGCTTTGAGTTAACTTTATCAATTATTCTAGGTTTGCTAGGCAGTAAATTTTTAGCTGCTTTTTTTGCCCAAAAAATTTATCACTATAATTGGAATGAAACTATGAGTATGTGGTCTCTGTCGATGCCACAGGTAGCAGCTACTTTAGCTGCTGCATTGGTGGGTGTGCAAGTAGGGATATTGCCAGAAGCTATATTTAATAGTGTGATTTTTTTGATGTTAGTAACTTCTATTTTAGGTCCGATTATTACTGCTAAGTTTGCCAGTAAACTTTCTTTACCAGAGGTAGATATTGAATCCGATCGATCTTTGATTTGGTGGGAAACTCATCAACAAATTCCAGAGGGTTTGACAGAAGACGTTGATGAAAATTTTAACCATAATTTTGTGGTATTAGTGCCAGTCTATTTTTCTCCATTACAAACAAAATATTTGATTGAAATGGCAGCAATGTTGGCAAAGCATGAAGCTGGTTTAGTAATTCCTTTATCCTTAGTAAAAGGTTATCTAAAGATGGATTCCCCTCAGTTAAATATAGCTTTACAGCAGAGTTATCAAAGATTAAATTCTGTTTTAGATATTAGCAAAAATTTTCAAATTGACACTACTCCAGAAACACGAATTTCTGATAATTTTGCTAAGACTATTAGTCGCACAGCACGAGAAAAAAATTCTAGTTTAATTGTGATGAGTTGGGGCAATAATACTGGTATTAAAGCTCGTTTATTTGGAAATATAATAGACCAGGTATTTTACTCTGCTCATTGCCCGGTAGCTGTGATGCGTTTGTTGGAAGAACCGATTAATATTCATCGGATTTTAGTACCTGTTAAAAACATTACGCCTCAAGCATTAAGAACTGTGAGATTTGCTCAACTTTTTGCTGATACTAATCAAGCTTCCGTGACTATACTTCATGTGTGCGATCGCCAAACTCCTGAAGCACAAATTAATAAGTTTTATTCTCAACTTTCTCAGCTTATTTCTCAAGGTAATACTGAAGTTAAATCAAGAATTAAAATTATTCGTTATGATGATGTTGCACCTGTGATTAGTAAAGCAGCAAGAGCATATCAATTAGTAATTTTACGCTCTATGCGACGACGTACTGCAGGAGGATTATCTGTTAGTGATGTTACGACTAAAGTTTTGTCTGAAATTACTTGTTCAGTGGTTATATTTGGAGAGCCTTATTCTTGATTTTAGGGAATAGGGAATAGGGAATAGGGAATAGGGAGTAGGAAAAATAAAGCCAAAAGTTACGAGGGCAAAGGTAAAAATAAGAGAAGTTGATGATTTTTGCATTGGATAAGTAGGTGGATTTAATTAAGTGTGAAATGTCATTGCGAGGAGGAACGACGAAGCAATCTTAATTACTTTACCAAGTTGCTATGCAAATTTTTATCGTCTTGGATGGAGCATATAATATTTATCTCTGCCTATCTACATATATAAATTTTGAATTGATTTTTCGGTCATAAGTCATAAGTATATATATCCACAGAAAATAATCTGAGGCGCAAACTAAGCAACCTCCGGAAAACCACATAAGCAAAATGTAGTGCTAATTAAGGACAAAATTTAAGTCTTTCAACTTGTCAATATTTTTAAATTTCAGGGGCATTGAATAGATTAATACTGAAACTATATACTATAAGGAAGAATAATAATGCAGAAATTTCGTTGCGATGCTCCCAAAATGTTTTCTAAAGCTGAAGTTGCTGTAGTTGAAGAAAAAATTACTGCTGATGAGCCTGGGAGAGTTAAATATAAAACTACATATTGGCCTGCTATGCTTTTTAGAGGTTACAGCATGACTCTTGAGCCTGGTCAAGAAGTTGCGGTTATTGGTCGTCAGGGAATTACTTTATTAGTGCGACCTCTTTAAGTTAAGTGGGGGAGTAGGGGAGTAGCAGAGTAGAGGAGTAGAGGAGTAGGGGAGTAGGGGAGTAGGGGAGTAGGGGAGTATCATTTCAGTTCCTCAAGCAAACCTACTCTGATTAAATTACTAATTTAACTCAAACGTATGGGTTCTTGAATCAGGTAGGCAGGTAGCGATCGCCTATTTATATTTTGATTGATGAAATTTTTAACTCAAATATCTGAGCAGTCAAATGGGAATTATGGATTAGGAATTATGGATTTGTATTTAACTTGAAATCCCGATTAATATATAATTTTGATTAACCCGATCAAATCTGATAAATAGCAATAATGGAGTTCATTTTTTTTCAAGAAGGGATAACAGCATCTATCATTCCAATTTTAACTTTAATTGAATACAAGCCAGAATCGATTGTTGGTTGTATATTGATGGGAGAAAATAGACCTAAAGAGCTGCCCCCTAATTGGTTTATCTATGCTGAATCATCAGAAAATCCTGCATCTTCCCTATTAAGAGAAGCTGAACAAGGAGAAGAGTTAGGTCTTCTAGATGTATTTTTAATTGTTAAAGAACCTGATTCATTACTACAGATTACAGTTTTAGTTGCTATAGGTTGTTGCAATATTAATTGCAGTGGAGAAGGAGGTAGAGGAGGTAGAACTATCCTGAGTTTATTAGCAAAACATAACATCAGAACATCCCCGGCAGAAGTTATTCGACCAGTTTATAAGTATCGTAATGTTGATAAGTTACATCAGGAAGCAAAAAAAATCTTTTTCAAAGCATTTAATAAGATTTGTCGATACTGGCTTCCAGAAGCATGGGAAGTAGAACCTTTTATATACTAAAATTCTGAGAGCTGATATTATATGGTTATGGAGTTTAATCTTACTTAAACCCTAGAAATTTTTCTCAGAATTTATTTCTATGTTGGTTAAATATCTGCACTCTCCCAATTCTTATTCCTTAACTGTAGGAAGTTTATCTATTTTCTAAAACTCATGCGTTATAGTTTTTTGTCTTAATATCTTTGACAAAAGTTTAAAATATCAGATAACTTTTTATCTTTACCTCAATATTTTGTGTAGAAATAACATTATTGCTTTTGATAGTTATGGAAAATATCGAAAATATGGAAAATATAGAAACTATTGAAACGGTTAGTACAACTGAAGCAGCTTTTTTGTTGAATATTTCGACGGGAAGATTACGGGTACTTTTAAACCAAGGTCGCATCAAAGATGCCCGTAGAGGCAAACGTTGGTGGAAAATTCCTCTAAATAGTCGAGGTATGCCAGAAGTAATTCCTGGTCGTCGAGGTCCTGATGGAACTTGGAATAAAGGACAACGTACAGGCAATACCTTTATTCATGTTTTGCGAAAAGAAATTGACCATAACCGAGACCACGGTACATCCTATCCTGCAATATCCGTTAAGCAAGGAAACCGTAACGACCGTTGCCATGAAGCAGAGATTAAAGGAAATTGCAAAATTGTTTATCGCCCTCATAAACCAAATCGGAGTCAGGCAGGCGGCGCGCGTCTTTGGATTGAAGTTGAGCCAGATGTGGAAATTGTGCGTAAGTTTTTCCGAACTACAGAGTTAGATGAAGATGAATTGTTGAATCCCGAGCCTCCTGAGTTAAACCTAGTTACTACAACTCAAACAACCCCACCTCTAAAAGAAACTTCTGTTTCTAGAGTGACTTAAAAATTTCAACTTCGACTACTAGAACTCTACAACGCAAAACCCATTGACTCTAATACTTCCCTAAGTCGCTTTGCTTCTAGAGGGTTATATTTTTCATGCAAACTAATTGCTTTTCCAAATACTTCTAAACTTTCTGCTACTTGACCAACCTTCAACAATACAACTCCCAAATTTTGATAAGCTTCTGCATAGTCAGCATCAAGTTCAATTGCATTTTGATAGGAGGCGATCGCTTCGGTAAACCAACCCATTTCTTTCAATATCATTCCTCGGTTATAGTGACCGACTTTAAAATTAGGGTCTATCTGTAAAGCAATTTCAAAGTTAGTTTTGGCTTTCTCTAAATTTCCTTCTTCTTTGAGCAAACTACCTAAATTATTGTATGCTCCTAATTTTAATTTAGGCAAAACATTTAACTCTGTTGCTATTTGATAATGACGCTTTGCCATTTCTGTTTCTTGCTTTTGTCGATAAGCAATTCCTAAGTGGTAATGCAGCTCATACAAAACTGTTTTATCTACCTCTGAATCTTGGAAACCTCGAAACAATAATTCCATCCCTTTTTCTCTTTCACCAACTTCTATATATAAAGCTCCCAACTTACTACAAACATAAGCATCATTAGGATTATCGCTGAGAAAACTTTCCATCGCTGCCTTTGCTCTTTCCAGTTTATTTTTAGAAGTAATTTCTCCCTTTTGATAACCCTCATGTAAAACTGCTATTTCTGGCAACGAAGCAATTTGCCAATCAGATTCTTTGGCTAAAATCTCAGAAATACTATCATCAACTATGGCATGATAAGGTCGGGAAAATTTTATATCTGGATGATTTCTAAAGAGACGAGAAACTAAAGAATAGGGAGATTGTTGCGCCCCTATTTCCTCTCTGACTAAATTAATTAAAATGTGGCGATCGCTCTGAATAGCTTCTCTAATATGTGGAGCTATTTTTGGTGAGAGATATTCATCAGCATCTAATACTAAAACCCAGTCACCTGTGACATATTTCAAAGATTCATTTCTTGCTGCTGCAAAATCATTACACCATTCAAAATCATGTACTTTTGCACCAAATTCTTGAGCTATTTCTGGAGTTTTGTCTGTTGAACCAGTATCCAAAACAACCATTTCATCGACTACATTTTTCACACTTGCCAAACATCGTGGCAAATTTTTTTCCTCATTTTTAACAATAATGCAAAAAGTTAAATTCATATTAGGGATTAGGGAGTAGGGAGTAGGGAATAGGGAGTTGAATATTTATAATTCAAATATTAGGGAGTAGGGAAGGGAGTTGAATATTTATAATTCATATCTAGATTATGCAAACCTTATAATACCATTGAGTTAATAATTTTTGAGACAAACAGATGAATTTTTGTTTTATTTGAACCGTATTATATAGAATCCGGGTAATTAGTTATCGTATTGCGGAGGAGTCAGGAGGCGCGGAGTTAGGAGAAATATTGGATTTGAAATATTAAATTATATAATTCCTATTCAATAGAAAACTTGTCTTAATGAAGAAGTAGTTTTGCAATTACTGTATAACCGGATTTTATATTAGGCAACAAGATTAAATCTGCTTATCAATTCAATCAAGAGGTACTTTTTCGCACCTCTTTTCCCAATTTCATTAACTAGATTATTAACAGTAGTACAAAGCTGGAACTTATCCTAAAAATATTTCAAATATTGCAATACGCAAATAGGCTAGTGGTACTTAGACATTTTTTTGCACAAAAACTGCTTGTTTGTGCAGCATTCCGGAGGAAAAAACAGTCTAGACAAGGGAATTACGTCAATGCCTTAAAAATCCCTAAAACCCTTGGTAATAAAGGATTTAGACTTCTTCGGCGTAAAAACCTCTCCCTGTATATATTTGAGCTTATTTTTTGCTGCTATTTTGTGTAAGTCCCGCTAGAAGATTTATAAATGCTCAAGCTCATTCAGGGATTACTTCTGATACGAAATCAGGTTATTAAAAGTACCTTTTTCAAAATTCTCTCTAACCATCTCCCTATCTCCCCATCTCCCCAAAAGGGTACTCTATAAACCGGAGCAAGTATTACTTCATTAAAAAACCCATTCATAAACGTAGTTAGGAATGGGGTTAATCCACATATTCCCAATAAATGGTATAACGCTAATTAATTACTGAGGTAGAATTACTGTATCAATTACATGAATTACACCATTACTTGCAGGTACGTCTGCTTTAACTACTTTAGCTTTTCCAACTTTAACGCCTGCATCAGAAACTTTAACGTTAACTTTACTACCTTCAACAGTTTTTACCATTCCAGATTCTAAGTCTCCAGACATTACCTTACCAGGAACTACATGATAAGTCAGAATTTGTACCAGTTTATCCTTGTTTTCTGGCATTAATAACTTGTCTAATGTTCCTTCTGGTAAAGCTGCAAATGCTTCATCAGTAGGTGCGAATACTGTAAATGGACCATCTCCTTGAAGCACTTCTACTAAACCAGCAGCTTTTAATGCAGCAGCTAAAGTATTGAATTGACCAGCAGCAGCAGCAGTTGCAACAATATCCTTATCCTTAGAGTGACCATCAGCAATTTGTAGGGGTTGGTTAACTACTCCCTGAGTAGAAGATTTCTGAGATAAGTTGGCTACTGCGGGCAAACCGAAACTTGCACTAACACCTACTAATCCTAAGATAGCGATCGCTTTTTGTACCACAGTTAAGCTATTTTTGCTCTTCATATTTAATTTCTCTGTACTTTTACTAAAAAATGTAAACCTAATTTACATATCTTAGCAAACTTTTCAGAAATGGCAAGATCGTCTAGACATAAATACCTAAAATTTAAGTTTCTATTTTTAATTACTTCCCAGAGAATTCGGAGATAACTGATCGAATCTATAACTTAAAACCTCTATTAATAAGCCTTCTTGAGGTAAATCAGATTTAGCAATGGAAATACTGTCCTGATTTACAACTCTGACTGGACTTCCTTCCATCACACTGAGAAAATCTTCCAAAGGAGCAATCTCACAGCTAGTTTCATCAGCAGCTTCAGTTTTGTAGTGAGTAGGAATCACAATTCTAGGTTTTAGCACTTCCAAAACCTGTTTTGCTTCCAAGGGGGTGTAAGCTTTTGGGCCACCACCTACAGGAATTAGTAGCAAATCTGGACGACCAATCAAAATCCGCTCTTCTATACCAATGGGACTAGCCAATCCCCCTAAATGCAAAATTTTAATTCCTGCCTGTTGCCATAACCAAGCGACATTAGTGCCGAATCTTCGTCCACCTTCTCTATCTTTTGCAGTGCGAATTCCTTGAATTTGTCTACCATTAACTTGATAAACTCCAGATTCAGATAACAACAGTGGTGGGGGATTACTTGTAAAACCTTCTACTACTCCTTCATCTAATAATCTACTGCTAATCAAGATTAAATCTGTATCTACTTTGGGGTCTCGATATCCAGCAGTACAACCTATTTGGCGAAAAGGATTTACTAATACTTTAGTACCTCCACCTTCAAATAAAAAGCAAGTATGTCCTAACCATGTAAGAGTTAAAGATTCTGCTGTTTGAGCTTGAGAATTGTGAAATTTAGATGTTAAACCAATTCCCATTAAAGCTAATAAACTTGTCTGTGCATAACGTATAAATTTTCGCCGTTTCATCTTAATTTGTTTGAATCTGAGTTTCACACTATATTTCTCTTTTTAATACTATACATCTCTGTTAGAGTTGTGAAAATATCTTTTGTTAAGTGAGAAATGAAAAAGAGAGGAAAACGAAGGATAAATCCAGAAATTAAATTCTACAGATAAGTAACTTCTAGGAGGAAATAAACTCCCGATGAGTAGGCAAAAATTTAGAGCTGTTGATTGTCGTACTATTTTTTTGATAATTACTAGAAAAACCAACAGAGTCAAAAGTAGAATCAATCTAGAAATCAAATTATATAGATAAGTAACTTTTAGGAAGAGAGAAACTTATGATTAGTAGGGAAACATTTAGAGCTGTTCATTTTAATAATTGGTATACTACTCTAATACCTCAGCTTTAAAGGCGAGGTTGAAAGAAATTGGATAAACTAACAAAAATAATGGCATTTCATCCAGAAAAAATAGGTGGTAAGTCCTTCTACCAATCCGAACCATTAATAGCTCGTCTGAGAGGAATTATTCGAGATTATCCAGAGGGTGTGGGGATTCTCAAAGAGTTAATTCAAAATGCTGATGATGCTAAAGCTACAAGGGTTGAAATTATTTTATATTGGCGGATACATCAATTTCAAAATTTGCCAGATAATCGAATGGAAAAATTGATGAGACCAGCAATTTTAGTCTACAACAATCAAGTTTTTCGAGAGCAAGATTTTGAGAGTATTAAAAGTTTAGGGCAAAGTCATTTCAGTTATCAGTTATCAGTTATCAGTTATCAGTACCTCTAGCTGTTTGCGCAGCATTCCGTAGGAAAGTAAGAGTCTTGAAATATTGAAATAAAGAATATTTTCTTTTTTTATATACTTAAAAAGGGATGCTTTAGACCAAAATATTTCGATAAAAAATCCCAAGATTTAAACAAAAATGGTCGCTTCGGAGTTGGTTTTAATTCTATTTATCATGTCACCGATTTTTCTAGTTTTATCTCTCGCTAAAGTCTAATATTTTTGATTTAAAAATAAGGTCTAAAACCTGTATTTTCAACGATATTAAAAAATAAAAATCAGTGTCTCAAGCTTCTAGTTTGAACTAGAGGTAGTGATAACTAATAACTAATAACTAATAACTGATAACTGATAACTGATAACTGAAATGACCCTCATGGTGCTGCTATTCCGGGAACTTATCGACAGGAACCGGGAAGAGAATGGAATGTTTTTGCTGAGAAATGGTATGAGGAATATCCTGATTTTATGAGGGTGTATGAAGCGGGTGGGTTGTTGTTTGGTACTGAGGATTTTCAAGGAACTTTGTTTCGTTTACCTTTAAGAACAGAAATACAGGCAAAAGATAGTGAGATTAGGAAGCAAGCTTTTACGGAATCTAATGTTAGGGAATTGATTGAGGAATTGGTTAAGTCTGGGGAGGAAATTCTATTATTTCTCAAATCAATTATGGAAATTCGGGTTTATGAAATTCTGGCCGATGGTAATGGGGAAAAATTGGAAGTTCTTAGCATTGTTACTCAAAATGTTTCGGAGGTAGAAGCTGCTAGAAATAAATTATTATCTGCTATTCCTGATGATGTCGATTCTCTAGTTCAACAGTGTCAAAATAATTCTACTGGTTTAGTTTCAATTTCTTACCGCCATAAAATAGAAACTGTCACTGCAGAAAGAACAATAAGTTCAATTTGCGGAAGGGGAACTGGCAAAAGTTATTCGAGCCATGTATGAAAGTCAGGAAAAGGTAATTCCTTGGGCGGGTGCCGCTGCCCGAATTTCTAGCAGTAGTAGCGATGGAAATGTGAGGGAAGTTAAGGGGAAAATATATTGTTTTTTGCCTCTACCTTTGGAGTCGGAATTACCGATTCATGTTAATGGCTTTTTTAACTTGAATAGTTCTCGTGATAATTTAAGTAGTGATAGTGGGCAAACAGGAAAAGATCGTCCTAGATCTGTTTGGAATTATCTACTTATGCGTCATGTTGTTGCTCATGCTTATGCTAATTTAATTACTGCTTTGGTAGAGGATATTGGCAAGTATCAACCACAAAAGTTCTATGATTTTTTCCCGACAATAAAAGTTACTACGAGCAAAGCTCTAGAGCAATTATATATTTTTGTGATTAGGCTTTTATATGAGCGAAATATTGTTCAATCTGGTGTGGAATATTTAGCGGAAAAAGAGGAAAGTCGGAAACAGGCGATCGCTGGAAAAAAATGGATTACTCCGGCAAAAGTTAAGGTGCTTCCTAAGAGTTGGCACAGCAAATTAGTTGCTCCTTTAAGTGCGGATGAAATTGATATTTCTGAACCTCGAATACCAGATAAAATTTTGTCTGCTTTTGCGGAGGCTGGTTGTAAAATTGCTGAGTTTAAACCTGAAGATTTAAGGAATCATTTGCGGATGAATCAATCTTTAGGTTTGCTATTAAAAAATGCTCCTAAAGCAAGTTTGAAAAATCGGCAATGGGTAATAGATATGCTTGGTTATTGTGTGGAGGATAATTATCAAGATTTGCGGGGTTTACCATTAGCTATTTTGGCTAATAATTCTCTGGAAGTATTTGGCTATGGTGCAATAAATCCTATCTTTATTGCGACTTCAGAAATGCAAAGAGAAATATTTGCCGATTATCCAGAATGGTTTCTACATTCAGATTTATGTCAAGGAATAAATCTCTACAGAAAAGAAGGAGTTTCATATATGAATGCCACTGAAGTTGCCAGAAATTTAACTAATATTGTTAGTTCAACTCAGTGGCAACCTACTGGAGAAAATCTCCCTAATGAAAAGTGGTTAATTTTGGTTTATCGTTATTTTACTGGAGTAAGTAAACGGGATTTACCTGTAGATGAGTTGAATAAAGTTCCACTAATTCCTGGCAATGATGGTCTACTTTATCGAGGTGGTTTAATGAATACTCCTTTGTTATGTAGAGAGAATATTGACCAAAAAATTATTGCAGCAATTAAATATTTTGGCGTGAACTTAATTGAAGCATCAAAAGAACTTGAGGAAGCTATTTTAATTTTTTTTGATATACATCCAGAGAAACTAATTTGGAAAGTTACAGCACCAGATGTTTTAGATAGTTTATATGCAATCTACGAAAGTCAAGGTTTACCAATTTATCAGCAACAGCACTATACAACTTTGCTAAATTACTTGGCAGATAGTACCTGGTTAAACGGGGATAAGAAATATAGTCCTGCCAACAAAGAAAAACTACGTCAGTTACCCATATATCTAACAGTTACCGATGAAATTGTTAGTCTGAATGAGGAAAATATTTATCTGCCTGCTGAAGGATATCAACCACCAGAATTTATCGAAAATTTCCGACTTTTAAAATTAGGCGTAACTGAGTATGAGTGGTTGCCACTCTTGAAATTTATTGGCGTTCCAATTTTAAGTAGAGCGCGATTAATTACTGACTGTTTGTTACCAGAATATCCTACCCTTGCTTATGAGGAACAACTAATAGTATTAAGTTGGATTAGAGATAACTTCGGTAAAGTTCAAATAGAATTAGAATTAGAAACAAGCAGTCAAAACTTTGACGAATTTAAACAGGAAATTAAATCGGCAAGTTTAGTACGATGTACCGACAGAAGATTACGCTCCATAGAATCAATATATAGTCCTGAAATTGAAATAGTACCTCAAATTATGGGAAATAAAGCTGCTATTCCAGATATGAATTTTTATTCCGATAAACCTCATGAGTGGCTTAACTTTTTTGTTGAGCTAGGGATGAAAAAAATTATAACTATGGCAGACTTATTAACTTCTATAGATAATTTGATTCAGAAAGCAAATCGTTTTGGAGTAGATTCCGTCTCTGAATCTTTACTCAATATTTTTGACTATATATTAGATAACTGGCAAGATGTCAAAAGCGAAAAATTACTACAAAGTCTCCGGGAAAAATATTGGCTACCCGCCGAAAGAAACCCAGAAGTATTAAGTCAATATGCTGTGGCTTTAATACCCGAACCTAAATTATATCGTTCCCAAGATTTATGTTTAATTGAAGAAGCACATTTAGTAGCGAGTCAAAAACCTATATTTGCTGGAAAAACAGAATTACTAAAAGAAAAAATTCGGCACGAACTTGGTTTTTTACCTGTAGAAGCTAATATTGTATTAGATCATTTCGAGACAATAATTGGGGAAATCAGGGAATAGGGAATAGGGAATAGGGAATAAGAAAGCAGAAATTCTGATTCAGCAAAACCAAATTTTATTCCTTACTCAAAAATCAAACCTTAGTCAAAAGCATAAATTTCATCTACCTCTATTTTTCCCATAAAAATTTCAGCAACTTCTCCCAAAAATTCTAGAAGTCGGCAGAAATTATGATTCAC
>NZ_JBNHEQ010000014.1:18382-20463 GCF_050016015.1 Dapis hubbardiae BLCC-M172 | reverse complement strand
CTACTCAAAAATCAAACCTTAGTCAAAATGAAAAATTCCACTTACCTCTATTTTTCCCAGACAAATTTCGGCAACTCCCCTAATAAATTCTAGAGAAAGGCAAAATTGATGATTCAGCAAAACCCAATTTCATCGACTACTCAAAAATTCCAACTTAGTCAAAATGAAAAATTCCACTTACCTCTATTTTTCCCAGACAAATTTCGGCAACTCCCCTAATAAATTCTAGAGAAAGGCAAAATTGATGATTCAGCAAAACCCAATTTCATCGACTACTCAAAAATCAAACCTTAGTCAAAAGCATAAATTCCATCTACCTCTATTTTTTCCCAGACAAATTTCGGCAACTCCCCTAATAAATTCTAGAGCAAAGTAAAATTTATGATTAACCAAACCCAAATTTAATTGACTACTCAAAAATGAAAAGTTAGTCAAAAGCAGAAATTTCATCGACTACTCAAAAATCAAAAGTCAGTCAAAAGCAGAAATTCCACCTACCTCTATTTTTCCCAGGAAATTTTCGACAACTTCTCCAAAAAATTAGAGAGCAAAGCAGAATTTATGATTTAGTCACACTAATAATTTAACTTCTTACTTCTTACTTCTTCCTTCTTCCTTCTTACTTCCCTACTACTAATAACCAAAAATAATGAATAATAATCTAGTCAACCTAACTTCTATTAATGCTATTTACGATTACCTGTATAAACATTTTGTAGATAATCGAAATGTGACAGAACAACAAAAATTAGAAATTCAATATCGTTTCAGCGATCGTCCTTGTTTGTGGGATGAATCTAATAATAAATTCTGGCAACCAAAACATACTTTTCAAGTAGAAGTTCCTTTTTTTGGTAGTCGTCGTATTTGTATGACTAATTCTCACTCTTTAGCAGAAGTTTATCAACTTTTAGGGCAAAGCAAAGAAAATCTCCAACTCTCACAGACTATATAAATTTTATTCAAGAAATAGCTGAAGAGAACGATAGCTTATCTCTAAATGATACAGATAAAACCTGTATTATTCAAGTTTTTCAACGTTTATAAGCTCAATTATATTTAGAGAAAGGTTCTATTAAAAATCTACCTATCCTGAATGCTGAAAATCAATTAATTCCTGCCAATAAAATTTTAATACCTGATGCTTATTGGTGGATAGATTATATAGATAATAACCGTCTATTACATCCTCAAGTCTCTCATAAACTAGCACAGTTAGCAGGTAGTTTATCTTTACTCAAAGATATAATTGAGATTCCTAAAAATGTTAAACCTGCTGATGAAAACCAAGTTAATGAATGGTGTAGGAAATGGTAAAATACTCTCAACTCTCCAAAATTCGTTTATGGTTTACAGAGATTAATTTTTCACTACCATGACTCAGGATTAGAAATCGATCTAAACTGGTTAAAAACTGCTAAAGTTGTACCTGCTAGTCAGATTAATGTAGATTTAGTTTTGCAGGATCAAAGTTTAGTTGCCTCATCTATTCCTGGAGTTTATTACTTTGATGTTGACCAGAAAATTTTTTATCTTACTGCCAGTGCTAATAGATATATTATGCTTTGTTATTTTGTAGAAGTCATTAATAGTCAACTGGGAAATTTTTCCCTAGATAATCTTTTGCCTCTTGCCAGTATTATTGATGTCGAACCTGAAAATATTAGTTCCCTGTTAGATGAATTAAGAATTAGGTCTTTTCAGAATGAGGAGATTATTGATGTTGATTTTTCTCCAGATTCTACAGATACTAAAAATAGTAATAATCAAATTTATTGGGGAGCATTTTAATCAAAATTAGGCAATAGGTAGCAATTACAGAGGTTTTTTTATAGGTAGACCACTGTAGGGACGTTCCATGGAACGTCCCTACAAGATTTTGTTTATAAACTTATAGTTGAGATTCATCCCTCAATATTATTGCTTTTTAAAATTCAATTTTACTAGCCAACCTTTTAGTCTCTGGAGAAAACTGGCTATGTACTTTGATTTAACTACAATGTCTTAGTTATGAGATTTTAGATACAGGTCTGAGCGATCGCCTGCTGACCTAAGCAGTATTGATTTAACTCAAACGTCTT
>NZ_JBNHEQ010000014.1:0-18282 GCF_050016015.1 Dapis hubbardiae BLCC-M172 | reverse complement strand
TCAAATTTTTATACTTGGGATTCATCCCTCAATATTATTGCTTTTTAAAATTCAACTTGGGCAAGCCAACCTTTTAGTCTGACAAGAAAACTAACTATGTATTTTGATTTAACTACAACGTCTTAGTTATGAGATTTTAGATAGAGGTCTGAGCGATCGCCTGCTGACCTAAGCAGTATTGATTTAACTCAAACGTCTTAGTTAAATTTTGACACTTAGCTTCTGACTCAGGTGAGGAAATATCATCCTTTAATATTATTGCTTTTTAAAATTCAACTTGGGCAAGCCAACCTTTTAGTCTGACAAGAAAACTGACCATGTACTTTGATTTAACTACAACGTCTTAGTTATGAGATTTTAGATATAGGTTTGAGCGATCGCCTCCTGACCTAAGCAATATTGATTTAACTCAAACGTCTTAGTTAAATTTTGACATTTAGTTTCTGACTCAGGTAGGCAAATATCACTCTTCCCTCTTATCTCTTCATTACTTCTAGCATTCAAATTTTTATACTTGGGATTCATCCCTCAATATTATTGCTTTTTAAAATTCAATTTAACTAGGCAACTTTTTAGTCTCACAAGAAAACTGACCATGTACTTTGATTTAACTACAACGTCTTAGTTATGAGATTTTAGATATAGGTTTGAGCGATCGCCTCCTGACCTAAGCAATATTGATTTAACTCAAACGTCTTGGTTAAATTTTGACATTTAGTTTCTGACCCAAGTGGTCAAATATCACTCTTCCCTCTTCCTTCTTCCCTCTCTATTACTTCTACTTCTACCATTCAAATTTTTATAGTTGCCAAAAAATTTCTCAATAACAACTTTCCAGAATTAGTTAAAATACTTTCAGGATGAAATTGTACACCCTGAATATGAGGATAATTTCTATGTCTAACACCCATAATAGTTCCATCCTCAACCCACCCAGTAATTTCCAACACTTCGGGAAAACTTTCCCTATCAATAACTAAACTATGATATCTAGTTGCAACTATCGGATTATCTAATCCTTGAAAAATTCCTACTTGATTATGATAAATCTCTGAAGTTTTACCGTGCATTAACTCTGGAGCAGCAACAATTTTTCCTCCGAATACTTGACCAATACTTTGATGACCGAGACATACTCCTAATATAGGTAAACTTTCTCCTAATTCTTGAATTAATGCTTGAGAAATTCCTGCATCTTCTGGACGACCTGGACCAGGAGAAATAACAACTCCATCAGGTTTTAAATCCCTAATTTCTGCCACAGAAATTTTATCGTTGCGGTAAACTTTAACATTAGCTGCAACGGTTAATTCCGCACCCAACTCACCCAGATATTGTACTAAATTGTAGGTAAAACTATCGTAGTTATCTATAACTATAATCAAAGTATTTTACTCCTTCATTTCTTAGATGTATTTAATCATTTTATAAATGAGCGACCGCTTATTTCTATTACTAGGTAAGTAAGTAGGTAAAGTTAGATATAAAAAAGTGTAGGGAATAGGAAGTAGGGATTTAAAAATTTCTCTTGCTTGACCTGACACCAGCATCTAATGTTTTATATTTATGTCTATCTACTTAGTTAATAGTTATTCGTTTTGTTAATTACAATTTTAGTTTGCTGTAAGTCATAATAAATGAGGGAAAAGGCTGATAGCAGAAGTTATGTCTTTCATTCCAGTGAAAAGGGCTATAAAATTCAATTTAAAATTCTGAATTTTAAATAATCTCGTCGAAATTGAGATAATAAACTAAATTTGATTTGTGAAGAAAAACCATAAATTAAACAAACTAGCTTTTTCCTATACTCCCCCATTCTTCTACTTCATATTTTGCCAAACTTTACTGAATAAATAATCTTTAGCCAGGCGTAAACTTGATTAATTTCAACCCAGAAGTTAACAGCAGTAAGCTGAGAATAAAAATAGTAACCAAAACAGAAAAAATTACTCTGCCAACAGCACAATCTTTGTAAGTATTCAGCCCTCAGTTGTCAACCATTAGTTATTAGTTTAAAGTTGAGGGAATCTTGAGAGACCCAGAAAAAATTCAAAGAGGAAAACTAAATTAGTTAACCTTAGCTATCACCGAGCAAATTCTAAATTTCAAAAGGAAGAATTATCTGAACTGACTTACAAAAATTATTCTTAATTTTTATTACTGGTAAATGATAGCTGAATACTTACTAATCCTGAACTATCCTCAAGTAATTATTAGCAGTTTTGGAATTAAATCCACAGTATAATCAACCACTATATTTAATAATTCCATTAAAGCTATATTTACTGAAGTTAGATTTACGATGGAACCCATTTGCCATTACTGCTATTCAGATTCTATTTATCACCTGTGCCAGTAATCAAAATTTGCAAAATTAACTATTTTATGAAATAACAATTGATTACCAGACTTCCAATATTATAAATACTTTAATTATAGCTGTGGCAAAAGTAATTTTTGCTGTGAAAATTTAGATATTTTCAAGTAAAGAATCACAAACAACTGAATTCCTAGCTGCCAAGAGCAGAAATAACTATATCGAATAAAGGAGGTAAAATCAAATAACTTGCCACAAGTAATGCTACTATTGCTGAAACTAAAACTGCACCAGCAGCACAATCTTTAGCAATTTTTGCTAATTCATGGTAATGCTGTTTAACAGTTAAATCTACCACTGACTCAATAGCAGTATTTAACAATTCCATAGCCATTACTAATCCAATTGTTAATACAATAACAACAGTTTCTATTGGTTGTAATTTTAATAAAATACTCAAACTAATAGCGACAATACCAATAAAAGTATGAATGCGAAAATTACGTTGAGTTTGGAAAGCATAAGATAATCCTGCCCAAGCATATTTGAAGCTAGTAAAAAGACTATTTGCTACTTGCCAAGATAATTCTCTGTTCAGTTTCAATGTCTTTTTAGGAGTATTTGGTTTGGAAGTAGTAGAATTTTTCGGTTGATGTATAAAAGGCACTTCATCGTAGGAGATTGATGACTCATTAAGTTTCATAAAGTATCCACCTCAGTTTGATTTTATATGCAAGGCCCAAATAATATGAGACTTGCTCGATTAATAGTTTATCCAAAAAGTCAAAAAGTTACTTTGAGTTTAGTCAATGCTCTGGAGTGATTTGTTCCCCAATAGTAATTCCAAGAGCATGAAGCAAAAATAACTGTTGTTTGAGCATCTTTTGCCAACTTGCTTCGTCTTGGTGATCCCATCCCAGCAGATGTAGAAAACCATGGGCAGCTAGCCAAGCTAATTCTGTTTTTAATGGATGCCCCTGTTTTTTGGCTTGCCGAAATGCTGTCTCAATGGAGATTACTATATCACCCAGATATAGTTGTAAATCAGAATCTACTACTTCTGGTTGAGGAACATTTACTTCCAGAGTGGCAAAGGCTAAAACATCTGTTGGCTGATTCTGGTAACGATATTGACTATTAAGGGTTTGAATTTCAGAATCGTCTGTTAAACGTAGACTCAGTTCATAATTTTGAGCAACTGGAATATCTGGTTGTAGGATTTCTAGCCATTTCCAAAACCAATATTCCCAATTCTGGGAAGATATGGGACAAAAGTTATCCGAATCTTCCTGGGCCTTTAATTGCTTTTCTTCTGATGAATAAGATGACCAAAAACAATCCTGAATACTTACTTCCAAATACAACCGGATAATTCTCCTTTCCGTTAAAAAATGGGATTTTGATTATCTTGTTAGATAGGCAAGACCAACCAAAATGCCTATAAGTGTAATGGTTGTTAGGGCAAAATGTTTGAGGGATGTACCACCTTTCCTTACCATATTTCTCATGGCTAGTTTGACATAACTAGGTTTTGCTTCGGTTGTGGAAGTATTGGTTTGTGTCTCTGTTTGTTCGGGGTTTTGAGTCGATGAAGATAAATTACTCATAAAAATCAATGGGTTAAAGTTTTCTAGTAGTTGTTCTTTCTCGAATATGAGTTTGAAATTGATTAAAAAGTTAATACTACTATAACAATGATATTAAGTTTTGTATAGTTTACCAATTAGGGTTGATAAATAAGGTTATAGTTTTTCCCTGTTTCTAGTTAAGCTATTCCCTCTCTGGATTGATACAGTAGTTTTGGAGTCTTGGAGGTAGAAAGTTTTAGGACTTTAGGGAATAGGGAAGAGGGGACACTGAAAAGAAAAAGAAATATATAGTAGTGGATATTAGTTGTATAGGAAGTCTGTAAGATGAAAACTTGATTGACCAATAGTCATTTCAATTATCAGCTATACCAATAGAAGAATTAATATCAATAGGACTTACGCCAACACCATGTATATAGTGTTCAAAACTATAACGTTATAGTTTTTTGACTCTATATATAGTACCTCTGCGTAAGTCCCGATCGAGTCTCATTAATTAGCCATCATCAAAATGTTTTTCTCTTTCAAATTGCTCCCTATTCTCTAATTCCCTTGTAGTAGACTGACACACCTTAAATAGTGCATTAGATTGAATTCAAAAGTCATGCATTCAAAAGTAAGAATTTTCCAGTTAAAATCTATTGGACAGTTTTACCTGTGTCAGTCCAGTAGGGCGAGTTTAATAGAATATATGCAAAATATCCAGCCTTGCTTATCACCCACCCGTACAATTTTTTAACATTTAATTATTGCTCTGCTGATTAAATATAAAAGCATTTATAGATAAATATTTGAGCCTTTTTAGGTCTGGAAAAAGTACCTAATTTTCACCTCTTTATGCTCAAAAAGGAGGGCATTTTGGGCGGATAGTTGAGCAAAAAAATTATTCCTTTAGTTCCATGCAACGTCCCTACCTACTCCTCCGCTCCCCTACCCCTGAAAAAAGACTTTTTCAGCAAAGCCTAATTATTAATTGTTAAAAACTACGAATTAATTAACAACTGGCTATCAGTAGATTTCAGGTCAAAAAATGTTTCAAAAATTTGCTCTCCAGTTTGATTTATTCGAGTTTGTAAATTGTCGAGAAATTCGTGTAAACCTATTTGAACTATTTCTTCAACAGTTAAATAATCTAACTCAGAACGTAAACGACCTAATACTTTTTCTACAGGATGTTTTCTAATACCTGAAGTTGGTCTAATAACTTGATGGAGCGATCGCTCTGCTTCAGTCAAACAATATTGAATTGAACGGGGAAACTCTCGGTCTAATATTAAAAATTCTACTACTCCATTAGGAGTAATTCGATGTTGTTGACGTTTACGATACATTTCATAAGCACTTGCTGACTTTAACAATGCCATCCATTGCACTTCATCTAGTGGAGTTCCAATATCTTGAATTGAAGGCAAAAGAATATAATATTTAACATCAAGAATACGGCTAGTTTTATCAGCTCTTTCTAAAAATCTGCCTATTCTACCAAAATGCCATCCTTCATTATGACTCATAGTGGCATCCATAATTCCTGTAAAAAGATGCCCACCCATTTTTATTTCCTCAAAAAATTCTGGTAATTGAGAAGTTTTTAAACCACTATTAGCAACATCTTTTACCATTAAATAAAATGAGTTAACTTGCTCCCACATTTCTGAAGAAATAATTTCCCGAATAGAACGAGCATTTTCTCTGGCAAAGCGTAGACAGGAAAGAATTGAGTTATGATAATCTCGGTCAAAAGTGAGAAATTGAATTACATTTGCTTCTGTTACTTCACCATAACGTTCTTGGAATAGAGCTAAATCTCCAGTGGTAATAACTATTGGTTGCCACTGTTGAACTAAACTAGGAGAATCTAAAAGTAAATTTAGATTAACATCAACAAATCGAGCAATATTTTCTGCTCTTTCAACATAACGATTTAACCAATAAATTGAATCTGCAACACGACTTAGCATAATTAATTTTGATTGAAGAAGGAAGAAGAAAGAAGGAAGAAGGAGGAAGGAGTAAATAGGGCTTGCTGATTAAATATCAAAGGATTGACAAATAAAGGTTTGAGCAATTTTCAGCCCGGAAAAAGTAGCAGCTTTTCGGTGAATAGAGGGGAAAAAGTGGGGATTTTGGGTAAATATGGTAGAAAAATCACTCAAGGTATTCTTTCGACCAACTTCTCTATAACTCCTATTTCTCCTGACTCTTAACTACTCCCTACTCCCTACTCCCTACCTCAACAAAAAGACTTTTTCAGCAAAGCCTAAATATAACATTTCTATCTTATAGCAATCAGAAATCAGATGTGAAAATTTTAATATTCCATAAAAGTCTAGAAGATAGCGGTTCTCATATTCGTAAAATACAGTTTCTTCTTGGTTCCCTGTTCCTGAAAATTTTACAATATCTGATACCTCAAAATTGAAAAAGGAAGAAGGAAATATTAAGTAAAAGATGGGATTTACCTTCTTTGCCAAGATTCATCCCTTGGTTCACCAACACCTCTGAGTAATACCATTTCTCAAAAATTTTTCTACATTTGATTGAGTAGGGGAGTAGGGGAGTGTAGGGACGTTGCATGCAACGTCCGTACGGGAGAAGTAAAAATAGGGATAATCAAAGATTAAATTGTCTCAAATAAGCAAAAAGGTAATTATCCAAAGGTAATTACTTAATAACTGAAGTCTTAATCAAGTATAGCATTACTTTTGGGAATTGGTATAATAGGGAATAGGTAATTGGGAGTAGGGAGTAGGAAATAGGGATAAGTAATTGATTTAATTTTTGATTTTTTTAGAGGTCTAATAGTAATAGTAAAACATAAAGTAATTTTTAACTCAAGCTTATAGCAATCAGAAATTAGATGTAAAAATTTTACTTTTCCCTAAAAGTTTAAAAGATAGGGTTTTTTATATTCAACTGAGTTACAATTTAGTAATTATCTTTATTCCCTAGTACCTAAACTCGTAAAATATGGAAAAATTAAAAAAGCGGTCAGCACTCAGCAAGATTATTTTTTTTAGTTGAGAAGGGAATTTCAACCCAGAGTTGTAAAAGCTGATAGCTGAATGCTAAAAGCTGATAGCTAGTTAATCACATAAAACCCAAGTATCTTTACTCCCTCCACCTTGAGAAGAATTAACAACTAAAGAACCTTTTTTCATTGCCACTCTAGTCAAACCACCCGGATGAACATAAATGTCTTTTCCATACAAAATATAAGGGCGTAAATCAACATGACATCCTTCAAATTTATCCTCAAATATAGTCGGAACTCTAGATAAAGATAGAGTTGGTTGAGCAATATAATTACGCGGATTAGCTTGAATTTTTTCTGCAAATTCTGCTCTTTGTTCTACAGTTGATTGAGTACCTACTAACATCCCATAACCACCAGCTTCATTAGCTGATTTAACCACAAGTTTATCTAAGTTTGCCAAGACATAATCTAACTGTTGTTTTTCCCAACATAAATAGGTAGGAACATTAGGTAAAATTTGCTCTTCTCCCAGATAATAACTAATCATTTGAGGCACATAAGCATAAATAACTTTATCATCGGCTACACCAGTTCCCAAAGCATTAGCAAGGGCAACACGACCATTACGATAAACCTCCATTAATCCGGGTATTCCTAACAGAGATTCAGGATTAAAAGCCAAAGGATCGATAAAATTATCATCCATACGTCTATAAATAACATCTACTCGCTGTAAACCCTTAGTAGTTCGCATTTGCACATATCCATCAGCAACTACTAAATCTCTACCTTCAACCAATTCTACTCCCATTTGTTGAGCTAAAAATGAATGTTCAAAATAGGCAGAATTATAAATACCAGGAGTCAAAACTACCACAGATGTATGTGACAAATAAGAAGGTGCTAAATTCAGAAGAGTTTCTAATAAATAACTAGGATAATTATCAACAGGTCTAATTCCTAAAGCAGCAAAAATTTGCGGAAACGTAGTTTTCATTACCCGACGATTTTCCAACACATAAGACACACCTGAAGGGCAACGCAAATTATCTTCTAAAACAAACCATTTACCATCTTTATCCCTAACTAAATCTGTTCCAGTAATATGACACCAAATTCCTCCCGGTGGTTTTAATCCTATACAAGGTTTGAGAAATCCAGAAGCAGAATTAATTAACTCTAGAGGAATAATTCCATCCTTAATAATTTTTTGTTCCCCATATATATCTGCAATAAATAAATTAAGAGCGTGAATTCTTTGCTTCAAACCTGTTTCTAAAAAATTCCACTCTGAAACAGAAATTATGCGTGGTACAACATCAAAAGGAAAAATACGTTCCGTACCTTGACTATCACCATAAACATTAAAAGTTGCCCCAAGCTTCATCATTGCGACCTGTGCAGCTTTTTGTCGCATCAATAATTCCCCTGTAGATAGAGAATTAATTCTTTCTATCAATAATTTAGCTTCTGGGCGAGGTTGATTTTTAGTGATGAAAAGTTCATCATAGAATTCACCCGGATTATAAGAATCAAATCGCACTGTTTTTCTTTATAATTTATTAACTACTTTAGTATTTAATAATTAAACTTTTATTATTATATAAGTCACTATAAAAATTACATGATTTAATAACAATTTTATAAGATTGTTATTATGTATACAATATAAGTAGAATAAACAGGAAAAATTAGGTCGAAAAATTATGGCTTACAAATGCGAACTTGGAAATGGCCAGGAAGTTTATATAGAAAATCAGGGACTACAAACTGTAGTAACTCTTGCTAGTGGTGGCCCTGGTCAACAACAACAGGCAAGTACAGGTTTTCAAACTGGTAAATGGACTGTACCACCAACTTTGTTGAGAACTGCTACTGGGGTAATTTTGCGGATAGAGTCGGAACAAGGGCAATCTTTTGTTCAGTTACAAGTAGGTGGAATAAGTACCATAAGTGGAACACCTGCTTTGGGTGATGCTGAGGTTTTGTCACTGCAACAAGTGGAGACTAGACAGAGCCAAGGTATGCCACCTATCGAACCAATGAAACCTATGGAACCAATGAAACCTATGGAACCGATGAAACCAATGAAAATGGGTAATATGGAAATGAATATGAACCCAATGCAGATGCGAATGGGTAATATGTCGATGCAAATGGGTTCAAGTTCATCCGCAACTCCTGGAAAACGTTTTTGTCCTCAATGTGGTGCTGCGGTAACACCAAGCGATCGCTTTTGTTCAAGTTGCGGTTATCAGTTGTAATTTCAATATAGCAATTTCATTAAATCAAGATTTACGCAGAGGTACTACATATAGGGTTAAAAAACTATAACGTTATAGTTTTGAACGCTATACACATGGTCTTTGCGTAAGTCCTATAAATGAAATATTAATATCATGTTCGAATCACTTATAATAAAGTTTTTGTTTGTAGTAGGGCTTCAGCCCTATCTAGAGTTAGGGCTGAAGCCCTACTACGAGCTTTAATTATAGTAACTATTTAACCGAATATGATATAAGTCTGCGGAGAAGTTCTTTTTTGACTCCTCTTCGATCTGATGTTCAGTTGAATACTTATAAATATAGCTATCAGCTCTAAGATGTAATTTCTATGGATGAATTTTGTATAGTTTTAATTGTAGAGAATTAAGTAGAAAAATAGACTATGAAAATTGATATTGATATAATGACTCGGTATTTACATAGAATGCGAAATCAACCAGGATGGGATTCTCTCAATGAGGTTGCCACATCTTTAAATATGGATAGAGCTACATCTAGGCGCTACACAAAAACAGCAGAAGAATGGGAATTAATTGAACGCCAACAGTTAGAAAATCAACCAACTCAAATTCAAGCAACTCAGAAATTAATGAAATTAGAGCCTGGAGAAGTCAGAAAAATTGTACAAGCAAACTGTCAGGAGTTTGATTTTTAAAGATTGATATTTGACTGATAAATCTTGTCTAATATTGAGAGGATTTTGAATCTGAAACTTTCATAAAAGAGGCAGGAAATATTTATTATATAAATCTCAAAAAGTTGGCTATTGATATCTAAGCATTCAGCCGTCAGCTAGCCTCCTAGGTCATAACTACGTTTTTTCGTATAGGGAATGCTCCGCTTTCCATGTCGGCGACAGCCGAAAATAGCCATCAGCTATAATTTATTAAGTTTAGGACTTACGCAGCAGACCATATATATAGAGTCACAAACTATAACGTTATAGTTTTTAAACTCTATATATAGTACCTTTGCGTAAGTCCTGAAGTTATTATCTCACTAATATGAAGGAGAAATTAGTTTCCAAAGAAAATTAAAAGTTACAACTAAAGTATACTCCTTTAACCACATAAGGAATTATTCATTATTTGGTTAATTTCGCAGTTCCGATCCAGGAGGCTTGACAGCTAATAGCTGAATTATTACATTGATATAACAAGGAATGTACAGTTATGTTTAATTAAGATTTTCCAATTATTTGACTTTAGTAGTTAGTCTTCCTATTCCTTCCTGATATTAAATCCGCTTGCAATAGAAGTGTTATAAGAAACCGGGTTTATGGGAGGTAAATATTAGTTAGATGGGGCATTTAATATAAACCCGGTTTCTATACTTTTTTATAGCGATACTACCAAATTCCATATCACTCTTCCCTAATATTCTTTATTATTAGACATCTCTAATAATAAAGAATAAAATCAATGACCCCAAAGAAATCATCGACATATTTCCCCCTACTCCCTT
Organism: Dapis hubbardiae BLCC-M172; assembly: GCF_050016015.1. Classification (NCBI taxonomy): domain Bacteria; kingdom Bacillati; phylum Cyanobacteriota; class Cyanophyceae; order Oscillatoriales; family Microcoleaceae; genus Dapis; species Dapis hubbardiae. Next base: position 7,653 of record NZ_JBNHEQ010000014.1, on the reverse strand, counting down.
TTTTCTGGATATGTCTATTTATCAAGAACATTACAAATTAATTTCCCAGCACCATTAGATGTAAATTTTACAATATTACCATTTTTTTGAATTTTCTGTTGAGTGCGACAATTATAAATTTCTAATGGTTTTCTCACACCATTAATACTAACTTCTGCTCGATATTCCCAATAGTTTTTAGCACTGCGTTTAATACTGAGAATACAAATTTTATTGCCATTATAATTACGACAAAAAGATGCTGCTACAGGTGGCGCAACAGCAAAGAAAAAAATAAATAAAACAATTGACAAAATAATGTATTTCAAGATTCCCAAATTTGTTTGTAATATAAAATCCGGATAATTAATATATCCAAATCATTGTGACTGAAACGGAGTATCATTTCAGTTATCAGTTAACAGTTAGCCTCCTATCGGAGGAACTGCGTTAACAGTTAACAGTACCTCTGACTAAACCCAGAGGCTTGAAATACTGAAGTTGATTTTTTTTATCCCCTTACAGCGCTTTTCAGTTGAGTAGACCACTAAATTCATTGTTAGGAGTCAGGAGTCGTAGGGGCAAACGGCCGTTTGCCCGTACAGGAGTTAGGAGGTAGGAGGTAGGAGGTAGGGACGTTGCACAGGCAAAAATGCGCTTCATGTCGCGCTGCGTTTCGGCTGTCGCCGACATATAAAGCGGAGCTTTGCGTCAGCAAAACGTCCGTAGGGAGTTAGGAGTTAGTATCATTGTGGTTTATTGATATGAAAACCGCTGTAAAAGGGGAGGCTTTATACCTCTTTTTTTGGTAAGGAAGCAATCTCCGCGGACTTCTGAGATTGCTTCCTATCATCGCAATGACAACTATTCAACCGGAGATGATAATATCTCAAAAAATCAGAAGGCGCAACTACACCCCCTGATTTTGATTAATTTTAACCCAACATAAAATTCTCAGCTACTAACGCTGGCGCACCTTCTAATGTAGCTAATGTAGCAAATTGACCTCCACTACCGAAACCAGGAGCAGTACCATCAACATTATAGTACAAATTACCAGTTGTACTATCGTAAACAATGAATGCTTCTGATGCAGCAGCATCACTTTCATTAGCAACAACAGCAAAATTCTCTTGTATACTCTCTGTTGTATCAAATGCGGTGAAAGTAACAGCTTCAAGTTCGATTAAATCTTCTGCTCCATTAAAGTCAGTTATGGAATCAACACCTAACATACTTGCATCGAATACCTCATCAGTATCGAAGACAAATATATCGGGATATGCTCCACCTGTCAGCATATCATCTCCTCGTTCCCCATTGAGAATGTCTGCTCCTTCTCCACCTATCAGGATATCGTCATCTTTTCCTCCACGGAAAGAATCGTTTCCTGCACCACCATTGAGGGAATCAATACCTCGAAAGCCATCTAACAAATCGTCCCCCAAATTACCATTGAGGATATCATCTCCTTCTAACCCATAGATGTTGTCATTATTATCACCTCCATCAATACTATCATTTCCTGTAGTACCAATTATATTTCCTGCGAATAAATTTCCACCTCGGACTTGAAATATCTCGCGGGTGCCTTCTTCATTTTGAACAAATAAAACTGGTTCGCCCCTTTGATTACCAGGAACATCAGCAAAAGTACCAGATAGATTTGTGATATTACCTTCAGGGGTAAATGCAGCAGCTAGTTCGACTGGGGGATCAGACTCTCCTGCTTCGGCATCATCATCGTCACCGTCATCATCATCACCCTCTACTTGACTCATTTCTATGCCTTCCATGTCATCCATGTGTTCCATGTCATCCATGTGTTCCATGTCATCACCGTCATGTTCCCCATCACCATGTTCCCCATCGTCTCCACCATGTCCACCGTGGTGTCCTCCTGCGGTGTAAGTCCAAATCTTCACCTGCTCATCACCCTCTGCTAACTGTTAGCGATCAACAGCAAATGTAGTAATGTTAGCATTATTACCTTGAACATTAGTATTAAAAGAATGATCGTCCAGATTGAAATCTTCAGTAGGAGGATTATCATCTTCAGGTTCGGGGCGCTGGAGAACATAGCCAGAAGTAACCTCAATCTCCCCTGTATAATCTTCTCCGTAAGGACTAATAGGTTCTTCCAGCCCTGCCGCTACTACATCACTGAAATCAATTTCTTCACCTGCTGCGATCTTTTTCTCAATATCAATACCACTCAAAACCGTTAATTTGCCATGATTAGTAATATAGATATCCTCAAAGTTATCTCCAGCCGCATCTCCCACCGCTACATTGAGATTATTCTCTAAATCATCATCATCAGAGACCAATCCATCAATAAGTATACTGGTAAGCAGCTCAAAATCTTCACCATTATAAATCTCAATCAATACCCCGTCTTCTGTAACTATACCAGTAACTATGTCAGCAAAACCATTTCCCAGAATATCACCAGTAGCAACAGATCCTTTTTCCCCTGCAATATCATCTACTCCCTCAAAAGCATTAAATTCAGCAATTTGTAAAGTAGTGTCATTACCATCAACATCTACTATACCCTGTTCTTGCAGATTAAATAATGACCTGCCATCAAATACTCGAACTGTATGATCCCCTTCAATCTCCATCGCAATAACATCAGTTGTATTATCAGTAACGTTATTGCCCTCAAATGGTAGCAAAGAGTTAACATCCTCAATATCAATATCTACCCCACCTGTAAAATCAGAACCAAAAGGATTCAAATTAAGGCTAGGTCCTGTGACACCACTACCCCGCAGTAGTTCAATACTCGTACCATCAGCATCTCCCTCTTCATTGCTCAAACCCAACCAAGTGTCATTTGTATTCAGAATCACCCGGACAACTGCCATCATACCCGCATCTTCATGGAACAGAATATGGCAATGATTCACAAAGCTGCCATCATAGTCTTTGAACTGCATATACATTCTGACTAGGGAAGCGTCACCATTAAATTCTGCCGTACCGTAGGGGTTTGTTTCTGTCACTGTACCTTCCTGATGAGTAGGGGGTAGAGCAATAGTATCCCCTTCTATATAAGGTAGATAGGTATTATCTAAATCTGCGATGCGCTGACCATTGATATCTAAAACTGTAAAAGGATTTTGGTGAATGTGGAATGGATGCCATTCTAGGAGCGGAAGATTTGGAAAACCATCTTCTAGTAATCTTTCATCATCTAACCCAGAGATATTAAACACATTCCAGATTTCTGCTGTACCTAACATTGGCAGTGCTATTGGAGTCTCAGTTCCAGGGAGAAAATACCCGCCATTAATTCTGTAAGTTCCCTCGAAGGTATGTACCTCTAGGTCATCTGGAATATTACCTTCGGCGATCGCTCCACCAATATTTGCACTCCAAATATATGTACGTTCCCGGTCTACACCAACACCATTTTCCGCTGCATTAACTCTGTCTATCAGTGCTTCAACTCTTTCTTCTAGACTATCATAAGCTTCTGGAATTGGAGCTGGAGCAGTTTCTGGACCAGTTACATCAAAAGTCATCAAAACCTGGGGTCCCCAAGTATAGTGACCGTCATCAAATCCTTGAGATTCGGTACCTTCTGGCAATTTAGCCGTCATTGTCTGGATCAACTCTGGGCTATCTTCACCCACAATTTCTGGCGTACCATTAGATAGCAAATAATACTTACCAGCTTCGGAAAAAGAATGATCTATAGTTATCCGTTGCCCTGGTTGGAAAATTGGTGAATCCTCCATAGTTCGGCGAATTTGTTCTATTGCCCGACCAGGAAAAGAGTCACCATCAAGACCCACATAAGTCATATCCTGAAGTTCGAGTGTCACCTCCCCATCAGGACCTATCTCTTCTTTGTATAACTGAAGAACATGGTGAGAATTAACATCTGCATTCAAGAGTGAAAATGTTTGTAACTCACCAGTTTCTAATTCAAGTGTGGGGTTATATTGACCATTGATAGTGTGAATAACGTTTTCTGCTGGTGTCTCTAAAACACCACCGCCATATTCAAATATCTCGGGATTATTTGTACCATCCTCATTTCTACCCAGAGGTAGTTCAGGGTTATAGAGAACTGGTTTAGCGTTATAACCTATAAATACAGCATCTGATAGTTCATAAATTGGCAGACCATCATCTGTAAATCCTTCAGTTTGTACAGGTGTACCCGCAGGTAATGGAATATCACTTTGATTGAGGGGATCGTCTGGGGAACCTGCTCGGTCTACTTGCTGGATACCAAAGGTGTTAAGGGTCATCAAATAGAAATTTTCCGAGGTTGGGTCCCATTTATTTAGGTCTGGTTCATCGAAGTTGGGGTTAACTTGTAGCGCACCTACTAACCCTGCTGCTAGTTGAGTATTAGTATATCCATGAAAGTGAGGGTGATACCAACTTAGACCAACAGTTTGGTCTGTGGGAACCTGAATATCATATTCAAAGGTTTCTCCAGCACCTAGTAAATGTAGAACATTATCAGCACGACCTAGAGGAGATGTATGGAAACCGTGGGTATGTAGGTTAGATGCTGTGTTAGCTGGAGTATTTCCTGCTTCTTCTATCTTAGTTAAATTATTTGTCAGAGTAATTTTTACTTTGTCCCCAGGTTCAGTCACTATCAATGGACCAGGAATCTTTAGCTCGGAAGTTGTACCGTCAGGAGCTGTACCTTGATACGCTCTCAGTATTTCATAAGGAGTGAAGCTAGGTAGAGTTTCTCCATTTTCATCTAAAAGGGGTAGTCCGGTATCAGGATCGAGACGAGGTAACCATGGTACTAATCCATCTGCTGACCTGAGAATTCCCAAACCTTCTACCTCTAATTCATCTAACTCTTCCATGGAGAGTTGTGCTTCTAAGACCTCATCTGGACCCCAGCTCGAAAAGAAATCTCCGGTGTTTCCCTGTGGGTTATTTTGCCACTCTTCAATAGGGTTATAAAAGGGAACTGCTACATCTGGGTGAGGCAAGACTGGAAGATAACCATCGGGATCGAAGCCTTCACTCCATAATTCAAAATTTTCTTGACCAATAATTTTTGCGTCTCTTAATGCAACGTCAGCCATAATTAATTATTTCCACTCCGTAAAACTGATACAATTGAGTCACACTCAAGTGATAGATGCTATATAAATGTTGTCTGCAATATTCCTACTGCTATAACCAAGACTTTTAGGGGTCTCTCTTCCACAGACATTTACAGTTAAGCCAACCGAATTTTTTTAATTAATCGAGGCATTCGCCTTCTCGATCTTTATTTCTGCTCAATCAAACCTCCCACAAAAAATCAAAAACAATTAATTTAATCTGATGAGCGTGATGTTTGCTATTATTTGATTTTCTGTCAGACTTTAAGTTGCCTTTTTAAATCTAGTCAAAAAAGCATTACAGCTATTGTTTATTATTTAGATGTAGATTGAAACTTGTGACAGCTAAAAGCCTAATAAGTTAGTTAGTGATTTAATCTGGTGTAGATAGTGCAACATTTAACCTACTCAAAGCTATTCACCTTGAATCTGTATGGCATCACCGATTAAAGTGATGGCAGATGAGCTGCAAAGCTCGCAACATGATATTACGAGCGCCGTTCCAATCCCGATGTGCTGTATAGCCACATTTCTGGCACTGAAACTTTTTATTCCCACCTAGTTGCGTGTGAACATGACCGCATTCAGGACAAGTTTTTGAAGTATACGATTCATTACACAACACTACTAAAACGTTATGTCTATTAGCCATCTGAATTAAATGTTGCTGAAATTTATAATGACTCCACGAGAGCATATTTCGAGCTGTGCGTTTATTCAGTTTTCGACTAGACTTGACTACCATTTCTGAAGTATAAAATGTAGGTAGAAAGATGATTTTGTAGTGGTTCACAAGAAATTGTGCTACTTTATTGTGCAAATCTTTAACTAAGCTTTGAATTCTTTCCCTAATGCGATAACTTGCTTTACGCATTGCTCGTCGTTGACGTTTTACCACGCTTAAGTCAATGCGACTCATTAAATTATCTAGATGGGAACAAAGCCTTTGAATTTTGCCCATATCGCCGTGACCGAACTCAACAATCTTTTCAGAGTCAAACCCCGTCAAAAAAGTACGCACTCCTGGGTCAAGAGCAATAACTTTTGACTGCTCTGTGGGAATTGGTTGTTTATATTCTGGAAAAATCCCATACCATTTTCCCCGCTCAAAAACCAATTGAGTACCATAACTACATTCAGCAGGAAAGCCCTCTGGTGAGCGATAGCTCAATCCCTTCACCTTGGTGGGATACCAATAGTTTTTCTTGTAGTTACCAACTTTGAACTTGATTACTTGAGACGGTTGACGGCAAGATTTAAACTTTGCTATACCACCATTAGCCATAGCTTGTTTTTGAGCATCTACAGCATCAGCAACCGCTTCTTGTAATTGGTGTCCGGGCAACTCTTTAACCCAATCTGGACGTTCTGCATCGCGAGCTAACTTTTGCAAATCGTAAGCACTTACCTTGCTACCACCTCGAAGTTGGGCGATTGTCCAATTATAAATCCAACGGTAGGCACTCAACCAACGCTTCCAGACTTTGTGCAGTTCATCAGATGGAAATACCCTGAGTTTCCTGACACTGTTGGGTGTCAACTTCTGGGTCTGGTTCCGAGGCTTTGTCTTGAATCGCTTTGCTGACTTGCTTTTGATATTTCCGCAATCCGTAAAGCCTTGCACTGAAGCAATGGAGGATAGACAAGATATCTTCAACGAGTTCTGCTTCTGGAGATAAGTTTCTCTGGTTGAGAACCAGGAGTTTGACCCCATTTTGCTGACACAACCATTCAATAAGTGGGAACCCAAATCGGACTGCTCTATCGGCGTAAGCGACGACAAGTGTTGAGATATCACTTGCACATATTCGTTCCAATATTTTGAGGAATTTACGCCGTTTAAAATTGAGTCCACTTCCAATTTATGAAACAAGTTCCGCGTTGGGGTATTTTTCGCGTAGAAACTCAATTTGTCGGTCAAGGTCATCTCGTTGGCTATGACTAGAGACTCTTGCATAAGCGATAACTGGCTTACTTTTGGGATTGTCTTCATCAATGCAGAATCGTCGCTGGTTTCCTGGAGTTCTGATGCTGTCAAGCCTTCCGTCATTATCCCATCGTCTAAGGGTGCTGATGTTGACACCGTAATGCTCTGCCGCCTATGCATGGCGTGACATATTTTTTCATACCTTATCAAACTTTACTAACTATATATTAGCAGCTATGAAGAGGTTTGAAAAGGTTTTTGGCAAACTATTATTGCTCAAAGAGAATTATTTCATTTAACTCCGAATTAACTTCTTTAATCTAATACAAGCCTCTACAAACTAAATTTTACACTACTCAATCATCAAAGTTTACTAATATTTATTACTCAAATATTAATTTTTATAACTAAATATTTTTCAAAAGTAATAATTAACAAATAATTGCTATAATTAATTCTTAAGGAATTTCAAATATCCTAAGCAATATTTGGCAATAGTAGGTATAAATCACTAAATACTTAGCTATTGACTAGAAATTTCTGAAATTTCAAATAGCCTTAATATGTGTAGTATTATAGATATAAATTACCGAATGAAACCTAAAAATAGGAAGTGAGAGTTAGCCATTGATTTTAATCAATGGTCATCAA
>NZ_JBNHEQ010000013.1:0-54962 GCF_050016015.1 Dapis hubbardiae BLCC-M172 | reverse complement strand
TATCAGATATATATTATACCCTTTTTTTTACTATTTTTTCACTAAAGTCCCGATACTCAACGAAAAGGAGCTTGGCTCTAAAAACAGAGTCAAAGCTATCAAAAAACTAGCAATATTGCACAAGAAAGTAGCAGATATTAGAGCAGATGCACTACATAAACTGACAACATGGGCGAGCTTTGAACCACAGCACCATAGTGATAGAAGACTTGAATGTAAGTGGAATGCTCAAAAAGCGGTGCGACCCCGCGACGACGAAAGCTCGCTTGCGGAACGCGCACCAAGAGATCATAAACTAGCAAGTGCCATAGCAGACTGTGGGTTTTATGAGTTTAAGCGTCAGCTTATATACAAGTGTGAGTGGTATGGAAGCCAGCTAGTGATAGCTCCTAGATTTTATCCGACTTCTCAATTATGTTCTCACTGTGGGCATCAACAGAAAATGCCTTTAAGTGTGAGAACTTACGAATGCGGACACTGTGGTTTCACTGCTCCCAGAGATTTTAATGCCGCTATAAACCTAGAAAACTATGCACGTCAGTAGCTTGAGTTTCAAGCGATTTCAAGCCTGCTCTCGAAGATAAGTTGCAGACTGCGGTCAGTGGTCTTCTGTGAAGCAGGAAGCTAACTCCAAAACCCTCTTGGGTAAGTTTGGGTAAGTTTAGTAAAATGGAAGGTGGTAATATAAATATAACGACAGGGTTCCTCGAACTCCGTCGTAGTAGTCAAATTTCTACAGAAGCAGGGGGTACGGGTAACGGTGGCGATATTGATCTTAATGCTGAGAATATAGTTATTCTGGAAAATAGTAACATTACTGCCAATGCTTTTGAGGGTGCGGGTGGCAGTCTTAGCATTACCACTGAAGGTTTATTTCAATCTCGCGATAGTGAAATTACAGCCAGTTCGGCACTGGGTGTTTCTGGTATAGTGACTATCAACAACCCGGAAGTAGACCCCAGTAGTGCTGTTGCCCCTTTGCCAGAGGAAACTACAGACCTCAACCAACTTGTAGCAGCAGGTTGTGCAGGTAGTGGGGATAGTTCTTTTACTTTTATTGGTCGTGGCGGTATACCTGTTGCTCCAATGGAAACATTGCGCGGTCAAAGTCTCTGGCAAGATTTAGAAAATTATGCAGTTTCAGGAGAGCGAACATTTTCAGGAAATCAAATTGTCACCCATGAGACTTTACCCAAATATCAAAATCAGTTAATCGAATCAACGGGTTGGATATTTCACCCAGATGGTAGGGTAGAATTAGTAGCAGTTATGCCTAATCAGAATTGGTATCGACCAATTAATTGTCAAGATTTATAGGGGTATTAATTCCAGGAGACCACATTCAATAATTGATAATTGATAATGGATAATTGATAATTACCTCTCCCTAAAAGGAAGAGAATTAAATAAAAGGAAAATAAATTAATTGTTTCTCTTGATATAGTTGGCTTTAAACCTTAATTATTCGGTAAGGATGTTGCATAGAGCGTCGTTTTGGTTGTGGCAAAGATTGCAAAATACTCCAATACACCCTATTGTTTAAATAGATATCAAATGGGTTCCATCTACTATTACAGGTGTAGGAATACTAAAAATTTAACTTATTTTTAACCTGGTCTTTACTCTAATGTTCTCAGAGTATCCTAGATTCAAAAAAAAGGGCCTTGGTGATTTTGGCTATGATTTTCGGCATTCTAGAAACCGGGTTTGTTGGAGACAGATATCAGTATGTATCGGCATCTAATACAAACCCGGTTTCTTATAACACGCTTTTGATATTTCATAGCTCATTCACCAACGCCAAAAAAAGAACTACTTGTAGTACCTTATAAATAAATAAAATTTTATGCTCATATGCTGAAATTTTCCCGTTTTCGATCTTCTATCTTCCTGAGTAATCTAATATTAGGGCTATTAACCTTTATATTAGTCACAACTATTTTGCCAGCATTCGATCGCTATGCCCCAACTGCTTTTGCCCAAACACCGATACAACAAATAGAACAAAAAGGCCGAGAGCTTTATCAGCAAGGCCAATTTTTAGAAGCAATTGATAATTGGCAAAAGGTTGCTCAAGACTATGCAAAACAAGAACAATTTATTCGTCAAGCTCAAACTTTAAACTATATTTCCACAGCATATCAAGCTTTGGGAGAATGGCAGGCAGCGAAAGAAGCGATCGCCTAGAAGTAATTCTTTCACTACCCGATCATCCCTTGCTTCATTACATTACTCCACTACCGCAAGAGGAAATTCAAAGCACTCTTGAACAACTGTACTCTGCATTTTATATTGGATTTTCCCAAAAAGAAAGACTCAAACTTGCTCAAGAAGTATACAACTGGCTAATTCAACCAGCAGAAGTAGATTTAGCAGCTAATAATATTCAGACTCTAGTATTTGTGCTTGATGGCTTCCTGAGAAATATACCAATGGCTAGTTTATACGATGGTCAACAGTATCTGATTGAGAAATATAGCATTGGTCTGAGCCAAGGGTTGCAATTATTTCCAGAGGGCCTCGAAAGTGCAAGACTTAATGTTTTAATGTTGGGTCTTACTGAAGCACGTCAAGGTTTTACCCCTCTACCAGGAGTAGGAGTTGAAATTGAGGAAATTGCCAAAAAAATAGACTCAAAAACTATTCTCTTGAACGAGGAATTTACTCAAGTAGCTTTCCAAAAGAAAGTAGAAGGTAAACCATTTCGGGTAGTTCATTTGGCAACTCATGGTCAGTTTAGTTCCGATCCAGAAGAAACATTTCTGTTAACTTGGGATACTCGCCTCCAGGTTAAAGAATTTTCTGAATTATTACAAGAACAAAATCGAGACCCAATAGAATTACTGATACTTAGTGCTTGTCAAACTGCTGCTGGAGATAATAGAGCTGGATTAGGTTTAGCTGGATTGGCTTTGCGTTCTGGTGCCCGCAGTACCCTAGCAACATTGTGGTCTGTTGACGATTTGTCTACGGCTGAATTTATGATAGATTTTTACCAGGTGCTAACTACTAAATCTGAAACTAATTTGACTAAAGCAGAAGCGCTCCGCCAAGCTCAAATAGCTTTAATAAAAAATCCACAATACAATCATCCTTACTTTTGGGCACCTTTTGTCTTAGTAGGTAATTGGCTGTAATACAGTTATCAGTTATCAGGAGAAGTTCAGTAGGGTGCGTTAGGCGCTGACCACAAATTACCGTTGAACTGTCAAATCTTACATTGCGCCGTAACGCACCGTTCACAGGAGAATTCCAGTAGGGTGCGTTTTGCTGTCGCATAACTCCGTTAACGCTGCGCAACATGAAAAGGCGCTGACCACAAATTACCGTTGAGCTGTCAAATCTTACATTGCGCCGTAACGCACCGTTCACAGTCTAAATTTTACCAGTCAATATGCACCTTATAACTTTTAACTTCTCTAAAATGGTGCCCTGCGACGGATTGCTCAATCCATTTCAGAGTCTGAATTTAAGCCGTCTAACGCACCCTACGGGAATGATAAATTTTCACTCTAAAATGGTGCCCTGCGACGGATTGCTCAATCCATTTCAGAGTCTGAATTTAAGCCGTCTAACGCACCCTACGGGAATGATAAATTTTCACTCTAAAATGGTGCCCTGCGACGGATTGCTCAATCTATTTCAGAGTCTGAATTTAAGCCGTCTAACACACCCTACTGGACCGACACAGCTAAAACTGTGCATTAGGGAGTAGGGGAGTAGGGGAGTAAGGGAGTAGGGGAGAAAGACTGTTGTTGGCTTTCGTTCCTCAACCCAACCTATATCTAATGCATCATTTAAGGTGTGTCAGTCTACTACTGTCGTGTCAAGCTTAAAATAGGGTAATAGGAAAATGGCAAAATCTAAGCTATATATTGTTTTTGTCCAAAATTCTAATACAACATTTAAAGCTTGACGCGCCACTACGGGAATGATAAATTTTCACTCTAAAATGGTGTCCTGCGACGGATTGCTGAATCCATTTCAGAATCACTGGTCACAGCATAGTGTAACAATCCTAAATCAATACCTTTTGAGTTTTCGCGCATTGGGTTGGATTTCTGCAACCTCAACAGGTACAGCTTTATCTTCTATCGTGAAGCTAATATACCATCCGTCTGCTTCACGGATGACTGTACCTGTCTTAATCTTGAATCCTACTGGTATTGAGCGATTGTATATTAAAGGGACTAAGCCAATCTTTGGTAAATTGATACAATACCGACCATTGGCATTTTTGACAATGTTGTTGGTATTTGATAACTGAGGATAGCTGAAGGAATTATAATAATATTTCCCCTTGAATTTAGGTCTGCCACTGGTTTTACCGTTTTTATCAGGTAAGGTAAAGTTATCCATAGTAGTTTGTACGCGCTGGATCACATCTTGCAATACCTGGGAGTGGATGGACTTGTATTCACCGAAGAGTTTTTTAGTTTGTGCTAAGTTGGCTAACTGTACTGTTTCCCAAGCTACATAACCATTTATTATGTTGGGATGTTTGTCACCTTTTCTAGTTATCGGATTACCATTACTATCTTTCTTTCTACCATCTCGTGTTTGTACTCTAAATTCAGGAATGTGCGTGATAAATTCGCTGTACTGGTACTACTGAAATATTAAGAGGACAAGCATTTACTGGTGTGCGCGTGGCTTCAAACCAGTTTAGCCTTTCAGCCAAACGGTAATTATATTGCCGTCTGGCTAATTCCAACCAATTAGCAATAATTAGCGCTTGACTTTTATGGGGTTTTAGCTTGTACTTGTATTTGAGTAGCATGGGAGAATCTACCAGGATTTCTCAAAGATTTATTGTAATGGCTGTGTTAATAAATTGTCAATAGCTATAGCAAACAGGACAATAGGAAAACCGCACACCCTAGCCCGGCTTTCCCATACAACGCTCCCCTAATAGCTGCCGCACTTGCTCCGCCTTTTCCTGTTGGATAGATATATTACAATGATTATTACCAGGTAGTTTATTAGAATAATTCCGTGGAAAAGAAAATGAATATTTATGGATACAGGAAATTTTAATAGAACAAAAATTAATTGTAGATAGTATAGAACAGAATATATATAGGCCGGAGGACGATGATAAACAGAAAAAATATTACTCTAGAAAAAAGACAAATAATACATTAAAAAACTAAATAATATAGCAACAGCCAGGGCGATTACGACATAGAATGATGATGAATCAAAGACCACGGAAATACTTTTCCCACTGTTCCCTGTTCCCTGCTATAACTACATAAAAAGGTACATAAATAGTAGATGTAGTAGGGGGATAAAGAGGGCTAAACAGCGATATTAATTTACTCATAAAACAACAAAATAAATTTGATAAAAAACAAAAAATTCAGGTAGATAAAGGAGATCAAGGCGAACAAAGAACTACGACTCCGAAAAAAAAGCCGAGAAAACAAGAACTAGCACCAAAATTTAAAGAAGAAAACAAGGAAAAAGCGAAAAAAAGAATATTTGTAGAAGATGTAATTAGGTTGATAAAAATATTTGGAGTAGCCAGAGAAAGATTCAGATTAAAAGATAGTAATTCTCAAAAAGTAATTCTAACAGTATGTGGTTTAGTCAGACTAAGAATAGGAACGTTAATTTTAGTATAAAATCTCAATAATTGAATCAATAAAAAGAAAAAAAGATGCAATAAAACATTGACTTATTAACAATAAGTACCTCAAAGACTGATAATGGTGTACAACATACTAAAAATGCTTGGCAATTATAAAGAAGCTGAAGTCAAGCGAAAAAAGGCTTTGGCAATTTTTGGAGAAGTCTATTTACCTAAAATATGCTCAAGATTATCTTTTGGTAAACGAAAGGTTAAAACTTCGCTAAAAAACTTTTGAGTTTGTGGATCTTTGAGAAATAGGTATATATTATAAGTATGTATTAGAAGTATTTTTCTAAGTATAGATTCTAGGTATTTTTATGCAAAGATTACTCAAAAATATACTGTCAATGGTAGTAGATAGGGCAAAGTCTGGGGCTAGCAAATGCGATAACTATATAACAGAATTTAATAGACCTCTCCTGAAAAGAGGGAGTAGAGAGTAGGGAGTAGGGAGTAGGGGGAAAGAATTGATTATTTATGTCTGATAATTGATTTGATTTTTCATTATCGGAAAAAGAGGGAGTAGGGAGTAGGGAGTAGGGAATAGGGAATAGGGGGAAAGAATTGATTATTTATGTGAGATAAATGAGCTATAATATAAAGAATTTCATCAAAACTATGATTGTTATATTTATTGATATTTTGTTTTGTGAAAGTATTGAATATCAAATCACTTAATTTTGATTTATGGTCGTTAACTCTTCTTTTTAATCTATGTTTTATGACTTAAATACCCAGTTGAATTTAGGTTCTACTTTACAATATTTACAACTAGATAATGTGCAAATTGAAATCAATCAATCGGGAGTTGTAATTGCTGAAGTTTTTGAAGAAAATAGGCTACTTCCAGGTATTATTTTAACAAATTCGGGTGAATTTGTTGGCATGATTTCTCAAAATCAATTTCTTAAAACTGTGAGTCGCCAATATGGCAGAGAAATTTTTTTAAATCGTCCTATCACAATCTTATATGAATTTATTAAACATGAATTCTTAGTCTTACCGGGAGATACACCTATTGTAGATGCTGCTTATCAGGCAGTCAAAAGACCTCAAGAATATATTTATGAACCAATTGTGGTAGAGGTTTCACCAGGAAATTATCAAGTTTTAGAAACTCAAAATTTACTGATTGCTCAATCTCATATTCATCAACTTGCTAAAGATTTATTGCAGCAACAAAGTGAAGCACAACTGATTCAAAATCAGAAGTTGAAAACTTTAGGGGAAGAATTATTGGCTGCTAAAGAGACTGCTGAAGTTGCTAACCTTGCCAAAAGTGAGTTCTTAGCTAATATGAGCCATGAGTTACGCACTCCGCTAAATGGGATTATGGGTTATGCTCAACTCTTGCAAAACTCTAAGAAAATGGATCGCGAAGATAAAAGTCGAGTTGATATTATCTATCGTTGCGGTTCTCACTTACTGTCTCTGATTAATGATGTGCTTGACTTGTCGAAGATTGAAGCTGAACGGATGGAACTTTATCCGAGAGACTTTCATTTTCCGGCTTTTCTTGAAGGTGTGGTTGAAATTTGTCGTATTAATGCTGAACAAAAGGGGATTGCTTTCTCTTATCAATCTGTCATAGGTTTACCAGAGGGAGTTTGTGCTGATGAAAAACGACTGCGACAAGTGTTGATTAATTTATTGGGCAATGCTATCAAATTTACTGATGAGGGGAAGGTTACATTTACAGTTGGTAAAGCGACTGGTGGTAAAACTCGGTTTGAAGTTCGGGATACAGGAATAGGGATAAGTTCAGAACAAATAAAACAACTTTTTCAGCCATTTCAGCAGATTGAACAAAAAAGGGAACAACAAATAGAGGGAACAGGATTAGGATTAGCGCAAAAAAATTGTGGAACTGATGGGTAGTTGTATTCAGGTACAAAGTCAGCCTGGAGTTGGTAGTATATTTTCGTTTGAGATAGATTTACCTTTAGCTCAGGAGTGGGTGAAGACTTGCCAGAGCGATCGCTGTGGTGAAATTATTGGTATTAAGGGTGCTGCTCCTACTGTTTTAGTCATAGATGACAAATTTGAAAATCGCTCTTTGTTAATCAAACTGCTTCAACCTATTGGTTTTAAGGTGATAGAAGCTAACGATGGTGAAGAAGGTTGGCAAAAAATTCAGATGTTTAATCCTCAGTTAGTAATTACTGATTTGTTAATGCCAATAATGGATGGGTTTGAATTGATTAAACAAATTCGGGCATCAGAAATTTATCCAGATGTGGCAATTATTGCTACATCTGCAAGTGTTTTTGAAACCGATCAAGACAAAAGTTTGTCAGTAGGAGCTAATGATTTTCTCCCTAAACCATTCACAACTGAAGACTTATTTCTTAAAATTAGACAACTATTAAATTTGGAGTGGGAGTATGAAGAAATGAATGATTCTCTAGCAAAGGTAGCTGATGAAAATGAAGAAATCATAGTTCCTCCTCCAATAAAAACTCTCGATAAATTTTATGAGTTAGCTATGAAAGGTAATCTCAAGGGAATTATTAGAAAAGCTCAGTCTCTAGAGCAACAAAATAAAAATTTTATCCCAAATTTAGAGCAAAAAGTTATACAGGGAAATACCAAGCTAGAACAAGCAACTGCGGAATTACATGAAACTCAAGCTAAGTTACTTCAAAGAGAGGTTAAGTTACAGTATAATTCTTTCCACGATCCTTTAACAGGTCTACCAAATAAAGTTAGATTTTTGGGTCAACTTGATCAGACAATTGAGTTTAGTTTAAATCACAATTATCATTATGCTTTACTATTGCTTGATATAGATCGCTTCAAGTTAATTAATGATAGTTTAGGGTATTCTAAAGGAGATATATTACTCCAAGAAATAGCTATTAGACTGCAAAATAGCATAGGAGTTAATAATTTATTAGCAAGGCTGAGTAGTGATGAATTTGTAATTTTATTAGAGGGAATAGAGAATCCATCTGAAGCTACTGAATTAGCGGAGCGTATTCAGCAAGAATATTTACAGTATCCTTATGAGTTAGACGGTTATCAGATATTTGTTAAGGCTAGTATTGGGATTACTTACAGCTTTTTTGGATATCATAATTCTACTGATTTATTCAGGGATGCTAACATAGCGATGCAAAAAGCTAAAGATTATGGAAAAACAGGATATGCTGTATTTGAACCTAAAATGCAAGTAGATGTTTTACAACGTTTAAATTGGGAAAATGAGCTACGTCAGGCGATTAAAAAACAGGAATTATTTCTGCACTATCAACCAATTATTAATCTTGTAAATAATTCATTGAAAGGTTTTGAAGCATTAGTTCGTTGGAATCATTCTAGTTGCGGACAAGTTTCTCCAGGAAAATTTATTCCAATTGCTGAAAAAACTAGATTAATACATGATATTGGGTGGTGGGTTTTGGAAGCAGCTTGTCAACAATTAAACTCTTGGCAACAACATTTTCCTGAATTTCAAAGTTTAGTTTTAAATGTTAATCTTAGCCCCCCACAATTAACGGCAGTAGACTTTATTCAACAATTAAAAATAATTTTAGAGCAGAAT
Source organism: Dapis hubbardiae BLCC-M172 (assembly GCF_050016015.1). Lineage (NCBI taxonomy): Bacteria > Bacillati > Cyanobacteriota > Cyanophyceae > Oscillatoriales > Microcoleaceae > Dapis > Dapis hubbardiae. The sequence continues at coordinate 45,783 of NZ_JBNHEQ010000013.1, read as the reverse complement.
AATATATCAGGAGAAAATTTAAAATTAGAAATTACAGAAAGCTGTCTTTTAGAAGGTGTTGAACATCGGGATAAAATTTTCAATCAAATTAAAGATTTAGGAGTTAAACTTTGTATAGATGATTTTGGTACAGGATACTCTTCTTTGAGTCGTCTTTATGAGTTTCCTATAGATACATTGAAAATTGACCGGGCTTTTGTGAAGAGAATCGAGCCTAGTTCAGATAATATAACTATTGCTGCTATTATTACATTAGCTAAGAGTCTAAATATGGATATAGTTGCAGAAGGAATAGAAACCCCTTTACAACGAGATAAATTAAAAGATATGGGTTGCGAATTAGGTCAGGGTTTTTTATTTGCTAGACCTTTAGAATATCAGGCTGCTACTAGGATAATTCAAGATTTTAACGGACAATCAAAATAGTATATGGGAGATATTTACTAAACCTTAATAATATAAATTTTGATCTTTAATTAATATCTTACTTTCGGTAGTGGTGCATTGTATAGCAATGAGCGCTCAGGTATTTACAATTTTGAGCTTCTAAGTGCAGTAATTAAAAAGGTTACAAAAAATAATGTGTAAATATGCCAGCGCACATTGCTATAGTTATTTCAGTAAAAGTATAGTTATAATTTTAGGGATATAGGAAAAGAATATGTAATTAAAAAAGCAATCAGCAGTCAGCAAATCAGTGGTCAGCAGTAAACCTTTAGAAGGGGATTTTAACCCATAGCTATAAAACCTGAATCGCGCAGTTATAACCCAGGATGCTAGGTGTTTGCGCAGCATTCCGGAACAGAAATGCTAAAAGCTAGTTAGTTAATTTTGCATAGATACTTAATAATAAATAAATCACCCAAATTTTACCAAAAAATAAAGGTATAAGGCCTTCTATTTCAAGAGAAAAAAGTGGTCGTTTCGCTTCGCGACATGAATTGCTCGCATTTCGTCAGGATGGGATGGCGTTTTGCTTCGCAACATATAAAGCGTTAGCGCCATATCCAATCGACTAAGAGAAGAAATAATATTTCCTTAATTCAATCCTCTCAGTTTTAACCAGAGGTAATTATCAATTACCAATTACCAATTACCAATTATCAATTATCAATTATCCATTTTAACCAGAGGTAATTATCAATTATCCATTATCCATTATCCATTATCCATTATCCATTAATTAATGATGGTCATTAATTCATCTTTAAAACCAATGTTTTATTACTCAAATAAACACCTTGATTTAACTTCCACTTTAAGAGACTTGACTCTTCATAATATGCACGTTGAAATTCATCAATTAGGAGTAGTAATCGCTGAAATTTTTGAAGAAAATAAGCTACTTCCAGGGATTATTTTGACAAAATTTGGCAAATTTGTCGGCATGATTTCTCAACAGCAATTCGTCAAAACTTTGAGTCGTCAATATGGAAGAGAACTTTTTTTAAATCGCCCTATTAACGTTTTATACGACTTTATTAAATATGAATTATTAGTGCTGCCTGGAGATACATCTATTGTGGATGCTGCCTATAAAGCAGTAAAGAGACCTCAAGAATTAATTGGTGAACCAATTGTTGTAGAAGTTTCCCCAGAAAACTATCAAGTTTTAGAAACTAAAAATTTACTAATTGCTCAATCTAATATTCATCAACTTGCTAAAGATTTATTGCAAAAACAAACTCAATCACAACTTATTCAAACCGAGAAACTTGTAATGTTAGGACAGATGGTAGCAGGTTTAGCCCATGAACTGAGAAATCCGATTAATTGTGTAGCAGGTAATTCTAAGTTTGTATCTGGTTATTATCAAGATTTAATTCAATTGATTAATACTTACGAAGAAAATCTTCCCCAAGAGATAGAAGAAGTTGAAGATGTAAAGCAAGAGATTGATTTTGAATTTCTCAAAAAGGATTACATAGAGATGATGAATAGTATCGAAATTTCGGCTGAAAGAATGATGCAATTAGTTAGTAACCTCCACAGTTTTTCCCACATGGAAGGAACTAAACGCCAAGAAGCAAATATTAATGACTGTCTTGATAGTACCTTATTAATCTTAAAAAATCGTTGGAAGAATAGCAAGGTTGAAATTATTAAAAATTATGGTGATTTACCATTGATTTTGTGTAATCCTGGTCAGGTTGGCCAAGTTTTTATGAACTTGATTACTAATGCTCTTGATGCTCTTGAAGAATATAAAGAAGCAAATAGTAAACCTGCTAAAATTTGGATTTATACTACAGTTAAATATTTATCTGAAAATCCAGATAAAAATCTGGGTAAATCTGTGAATGAGGTAGAAATAAATGCTACTTCTGAGATGGAAGCTAATATGATTTATACTCAAGATAATCAACCAATTTATAATTGGCTTTCAATTCGTATTGTTGATAATGGTCCTGGTATTCCCTATGAAATTCAAGAGCAAATTTTTGATAGATTTTTTACGACAAAAGCTGTTGGTAAAGGTACTGGTTTAGGATTAGCAATTACCCATCAAATTGTTGTTGACAAGCATAAGGGAAAGTTAAATCTGAATTCTACTCCAGGAGTGGGAACTGAATTTGAAATTTTGTTGCCTATAGATGGATAATTGATAATTGATAATTGATAATTGATAATTGATAATTAATAATTACCTCTGATTAAAACCTTACGGGAATTGAATACAAGGAAATCTCTTAGGACTTTTTTTATCTTAAAAGAGAAGGCTTTATATCTTAATTTTTCGGTGAACAAGCATAAATATTACGCAACAGGAGCAATAATGGATAATGGATAATTGATAATTACCTCTGGTTAAAACCTTACGGGAATTGAATACAAGGAAATCTCCTAGGACTTTTTTTATCTTAAAATAGAAGGCTTTATATCAAATCAGGTAGCATCGGTATAAGTTTAGATGGTTAATCTAGAAGTCAGAATGAATGGGAAATTTAGAGGAGGTTGTCGGATATTTTATCCCTTGATTTTTATGCCTCGCTTCACCCTAAAATCCTAACTTTTTAAGCTCCCTAGACCGAAAACCTTGCACTTTTTCAAGACCTAAAAATGCTTTTACCTTTATCTGTCAATACTTTGAGATTTATTCAGCAGAGCAATAAATATTACGCAACAGAAACAATATTTGTATTATACCAGTTTGAAAAAAGAATGCTACAAAAAGGTTTCTGTCTCTCAGAGATGCTGAAAAAAAGCACCTTCAATTCATTTTAGGTACATATTTATATCGTTTTGCCCTTTTTTTCAAGATTTACTCCTTCTTCCTTCTTCCTTCTTCCTTCTTCCTTCTTCCCTACTTCTACCATTTTTCAATAATTAAGAATGCGCGAATTAAGAATGCGCGAATTACCTCTCCTTGAAAAGAAGAGGATTGATAAACAGGAAAATTTTTATTTATTATCCCCTTAAAAGGGGAGGCTTTAAACCACAATATTTCGGTAACAAAAACTTATCGCGCTTGATATTATATAAATCTTTTCTATGTAAATCAATAATAACGGTTCTAAAATATTAGAACCGATCTACAACAAAACTATTAGACATCTCCAAAAATTAAAATTCAAATCAATTATCATCCATAAATTATCTATTTTTTATTCCTGTTCCCTGTTCCCTGTTCTCTCTTTTCTGGAGATGTCTATTACTAACTACTATCTTTAATCCATTTCCTAATTGAACTAACACTAAAAGGATTATTTTTACGATTTCTATAACCCTCAAATTTTAACTTTTCAGCTATATCTTGATAGTTAAATCCCTCTTGATAAAGTTCTAAAGCTCTTTGTTTGTGATACTTTGGAGAACTATCTTTTGAATCCTGGGGTTGATTTACCTGATTGGACTGGGAGTCTCCAATCAGGTTGATAACTTTCCCTCAGAAACGAGTTGCTTTTTTTGCTTATCTTCATAATCAAAAGAATCAAGCCATTCCTCAACGATTAGTCTACAAATTTCTGTTGTTGATTTTCCCATTTGTTTGGCAACTTTCTCTAACTTAGGCATTTTCTTTTTACTAATTCTCAAACCTATAGATTTTTTGGTCAAGGCTTCTGGGTCTTCCTTAAATGTCCCATTAGAGTTTCTTGGCCTTTGTTTTTTCATAAATTCAACCTTTGCTAGCCATTGCTAAGTTCGATTTTAGCAAGGGATAGAGAGTTTAAACAAAATAATCAATTGCTAGACGGAAGGGACTCATTGACCTATAAAAAGTTTACTACTACAGCTTTTCAGCTTGTATAGCAATGTGCGCTGGCACGCTTTACAAATTGCAGGAGGTCTCTAAGCAGCTCAAAGCTTTATATTATCGGCAATTTATTCTCACTATTGCCTGTTTTATGTTCCCTGTTCCCGGAGCGCAGCGCTATAACAATGTTAAAGACCTTAATAGGTATTGCTGCTATAGGTATAGACAAATATCTTGACATCCATGGCTAGCCTTGGCTATCATATAAATTGTAGACGAGATAAGGGAGAGAAGATTATTCTTCACAAGTAAGTTGAGAAACTTATTGGATATATAGCAATACTAAATAGGCTGTGATATCAAATCCGGTAGCATCGGTATAATTAGATAGTTAATCTAGGAGTCAGGAGGGAAAAGAATTTAGAAATATTTACACTTTTGCTGATTTTTCGGGAACCGTAGATGAAAATTTTTTATACCGAGTTAAGCGGATTGAATATGACAAATCAAAAAGTAAATAAAAAACATGAAACTCCCACCAGTTTGCTGTTCCCTATTCCCTCCATACCTAAAAGCGGTAAGATTTTTATACACAAATAAAATAGAATTGCTATAGTATTAAATCTTTCTTCCCATCTATACTTAGTTAGAAAACTTAATTATTAAGGATAAAAATAAATGAATATTCAAGAAACAGTTATAGAGCAAATCTACGAGCAGTTTAAAATCGATCCTAACAATCATAATCAGCAAATTTCAGTAGAAGAACTAAAAAATATTATTCGATGTACAACAAATAAAATGCTGATGGCACATTTTCAAGTTTTACTAGATAACTATCTTGACAATGCTGATATAAATTCTGCCTTGCATGAACTCGGTACTTTAGCAAATATAACATCTGAAAATAATACTAACGAAATCAAAGATTTAAGTGATTTTTCTGAAATAGGGAAAAAAATTGCAAATATTGAGATCAGATTCCTGGAACATAGTCTGGGTTTAAAAACTTAGTTTGAATGATTAAATATTTTCTTTTTTTTTTAGAATTTATAAGACTTATATAGAATCCGTTTAAATACTTATCGTATCGCTCTAGGAGTCAGGAGGACCGAGTCAGGAGAAAGAAAAGATTTAGAACTCAGGAGTCAGGAGAAAGAAAGATTTAGAGCATGAATTTTTAAATTAGCCCACGCTAGAAAATCTGTATTAAGAGAAAATAATTTTGCGATTCGATTATTGTATAACCGGATTTTATATTAAACAAATATTACCTTCCCTTGGTGTCGATCCAGAGAATTTGTAGTTCTGAATTAGCAGAGACTCCTAGTTTGCAGGGGTTTGGCGACCAAACCCCTACAGATTGGCTTTTAAACTAAACTCCGAGCAGGTTGATAACTTTGAATTGCTTTCATATATTGCGCTCTTTCAAATGCACTCTCGTCTGGGCAATTTATTTGACTCATACTGCCGCGCATTTGTGCAATTGATTCATATTCATGTTCTTCCATCCATTTAATCATGTCTGTTTCGATAACTTTAATATGACTAATTCCATGACGCAATAAAGCACCTACTACTTGAGTTACATTCGCACCTGCCATCATCATTTTAATTACATCTTGCCCTTTTTGTACACCGCTAGTTGCAGCAAAATCTACTTCTAACCTACCGTACAAAATAGCTATCCAACGCATAGGTAAACGCATTGCTTGTGGGGTACTTAACAACACATTTGTCATGACTTCTAACTCTTCAATATCAATATCTGGTTGATAGAAACGGTTAAATAAAACTAACCCATTCGCTCCAGCTTCTACCAGTTTTTTAGACATATTTGCCATGTTGCTGAAGAAGGGGCTAAGTTTAACAGCAACAGGAATATTTACCTGGGATTTGACAGCTTGCAGAATATTAATATAATTCTGTTCTACTTCTTCTCCTGTCATATCCATATTAGTAGGGATATTGTAGATATTTAGCTCTAAAGCATCTGCACCAGCAGCTTGTAATTCCTTAGCATAATTAGTCCAACCCCCAATTGTTGAACCGTTGAGACTGGCAATAATGGGAATATTTACTATTTTTTTTGCCTCACTAATATGCTTTAAATATTCGGAAGCATCTACATGAAATACTTCTGGTTCTGGAAAATAAGTTAGAGCTTCAGCAAAACTTTCTGTACCATATTCTAAATGATGGTGTAATTCAAACTTTTCTTGTCGCAATTGTTCTTCAAATAAAGAATGTAAAACTACTGCTGCTGCACCTGCATCTTCCATGCGTTTGAGATTATCTAAATCTTCGGTTAAAGGTGCTGCTGCTCCTACAACTAAGGGGGAGCGTAATTGTAATCCTAAATAATTTGTGGTAATATCCATGGTTAATTCGCTTAATTCAAAAGTCAAAAGTGAAGAAGGCGTAGGTTGGGTTGAGCAATGAAACCCAAAATCAAGTCAAAAGTTAAAAGTCAAAATTTAAAAGTGAACCAGGTACAGGAATGAAATGCTCAGAACTCAAAAATGCCTAATATCAAATCTGCTTACTTTGAACAATAAGATTCTAATATCAGTATTGGCAAAAACTCCAAGTTTGGTAGGGGGTTGGGTCTCCAAACCCCTACGATATTGAATTTTAGCAATACTAAAAGACTTGATACAATTCCTCAAATACATCTTGTTGTTGGGTTGCGCTGACGCTTAACCCAACCTACTGATAACTGATAACTGTTAACTATGCATTATCAATTATCCATTATCCATTATCAATTATCCATTATCCATTATCAAGTTGCCGTGCTGCCAAATACTCATACATTGCATAACGAGTATTAACATCTTCCTGTGCTTGTGCTAACAAGTCTTTAGCATCACCAGGTTTGCTCTTGGTTAGCATTTTGAACCTATTTTCTTGATACATTGACTCACCAACAGGTTTTTTGGGCGATCGCATATCCAACTGCAAAGGATTTTTCCCTTGTTCCGCTAAGTCTGGGTTATAGCGATACAACAACCATCGACCACTTTCTACAAGTGCTTTTTGATGACTCATTGCTGTGGTCATATTAATACCATGAGCAATACAATGACTGTAAGCAAGAATCAAGGATGGACCGTCATAAGCTTCTGCTTCTAAAAATGCTTTTAGGGTGTGTTCGTCTCGCGCTCCCATTGCTACGCTGGCAACATAGACATTACCATAAGTCATTGCTATTAAACCTAAATCTTTTTTGCCTGATGGTTTGCCTCCTGCTGCAAACTTAGCAACTGCTGCGCGGGGAGTTGCTTTGGAAGACTGACCGCCAGTATTAGAATAAACCTCCGTATCCATCACTAAAATATTGACGTTACGACCGCTAGCGATAACGTGGTCTAAACCACCAAAACCAATATCATACGCCCAACCGTCACCACCAACTATCCAGACTGATTTTTTAACCAGATAATCTGCTAAAGTCAATAGCTGCTTTGCCTCTGGAGAATCTACCCCTTGCAATTTTTCCTTGACTTGGGCGACTCGTTGCCGTTGTTCCCAAATATCTGCTTCGGATTTTTGGGAGGCGTTCAGAATGTCTGAAACTAAATTATCTCCTATCGTTCCCCCTAATTTTTGCAACAACTCTGTAGCAAACTCGGCGTGTTTGTCAATGGAAAGACGGAAACCAAAACCAAATTCGGCGTTATCTTCAAACAGACTATTCGACCAAGCAGGTCCGCGACCATCGGCGTTTTGCGTCCAAGGAGTTGTAGGTAAGTTACCGCCATAAATAGAAGAACATCCTGTAGCATTGGCAACAACAGAGCGATCGCCAAACAGTTGACTAATTAATTTAACATAAGGAGTTTCACCACAACCAGCACAAGCACCAGAAAACTCAAACAAAGGTTCTTGCCATTGTTGTTGACGAATTCTGTCGAGATGGAGGGAGCGACGGTCGGGGTTAGGCAAATTCAAGAAGAAATCCCAATTTTCTCGCTCCTGTTCCCGTAGTGGTAACTGCGCTTCCATATTTATTGCTTTGCGGGAAGGCATAGATTTATTTTTCGCCGGGCAAATATCCACGCAAACCCCACAACCAGTACAGTCTTCTGGAGCGACTTGGATAGTAAATTTATGTCCGGTAAAATCTTTATCTTTGACATTAGTAGACTTGAAAGTTGCCGGAGCATTAGCTAAATTACTTTCATCATAAGCTTTACCACGAATAACAGCGTGGGGACAAACCATCACACACTTACCACACTGTACACAGACATCGGCATCCCAAACCGGAATTTCTTGAGTAACGTTGCGTTTTTCCCATTTAGTTGTGCCAGTGGGATAAGTGCCGTCGCAAGGTAAGGCGCTGACTGGCAGTTCGTCACCTTGGCGAGAAATCATTTTACCCAAAACTTCCCGCACAAATTCTGGAGCAGTGTCAGGAACAGGTGGCAAACGGTGGAGAGCACTACTAACTTCCGTAGGAATTTTCACTTCATAGAGATTATCCAAAGTATTGTCAACCGCTTGCAGGTTCATATTGACAATTTCTTGACCTTTTTTGCCGTAGGTTTTTTCGATGTATTTTTTAATTTGAGCGATCGCCTCTTCCCTGGGCAAAACGTTAGCTAAGGCAAAGAAACAAGTCTGCATTACTGTATTAATGCGACCCCGCATTCCACTGTCAGCAGCAACTTTATTAGCATTGATGACATAGACTTTTAAACCCTTGCGGATAATTTGCTCTTGTACTTCTACAGGTAACTTTTCCCATACTTCATCAGCACCGTAGGGACTATTCATCAAAAAAGTAGAACCGTTTCCTGCTGCAACGAGAACGTCTAATTTTTCCAGAAAACTCCATTGGTGACATCCCACAAAATTAGCTTGGTTAATAAGATAAGTCGAACGGATGGGGTTTGCACCGAAGCGGAGGTGGGAAACAGTTACGGCTCCAGATTTTTTCGAGTCGTAAACAAAGAAACCTTGGGCATAGTTTTCAGTTTCTCCCCCAATAATTTTAATTGAGTTTTTGTTAGCACCAACCGTACCATCGGAACCTAAACCATAAAACATTGCCCGCACAACATTATCGGGTTCGAGAGAAAAATTGGCATCGAAGGGAAGGGAAGTATGACTGAGGTCGTCATTAATACCCACCGTAAAATGATTTTTGGGTTTGTCAGCACTGAGGTTCTCAAAAACCCCCATCACCATTGCCGGGTTAAACTCTTTGGAAGACAAACCATAACGACCACCAACTACTTTTGGCATCGCGCCTTCCCATTCTTCATTTAGAGCAGTAACTATATCTTGGTAGAGGGGTTCACCTGTTGCACCCGGTTCCTTCGTGCGGTCGAGAACAGCAATTTTTTTCACCGTTTCGGGCAATGCTGCGACTAAATATTTGGCATCAAAAGGTCGATATAATCTAACTTTGAGTACCCCAACCTTTTCACCATTAGCAGTTAAATAGTCTACAGTTTCGTGAGCTGTTTCACAACCAGAACCCATGAGGATAACAACCCGCTCTGCATCAGCAGCACCGTGATATTCAAAACATTGATATTGTCGCCCAGTCAGTTCAGCAAATTTATCCATTGCCTTCTGCACAATATCTGGAGTTGCAGCATAGAAAGGGTTAACAGTTTCCCGCGCTTGGAAATATACATCCGGGTTTTGAGCTGTACCGCGCAAAACAGGTCTATCTGGCGTTAACCCCCGCGCCCGGTGAGCAAACACCAGGTCGTCATCTATCATTTCCCGCAAAACTGTTTCTGGCAACAGTTCAATTTTTTGTACTTCATGGGAGGTACGGAAACCGTCGAAGAAATGAATAAATGGTACCCTTGCTTCCAGAGTTGCTACTTGAGAAATAAGCGCGAAGTCGTGAGCTTCTTGTACCGAAGCAGAACACAACATGGCAAAACCTGTAGCGCGGGTTGCCATTACATCACTGTGGTCGCCAAATATTGAAAGACCTTGAGCTGCCAGGGAACGAGCCGCAACATGAATGACATTACAGGTTAATTCCCCTGCTATTTTGTAAAGGTTAGGGATCATTAATAATAATCCCTGGGATGCAGTGAATGTAGTAGTGAGCGACCCTGTTTGTAGAGAACCATGCACCGCCCCTGCTGCTCCCCCTTCACTTTGCATCTCAACCACACTAGGAACTGTACCCCAGATATTCGGTGTCCCCTGAGATGACCAAGCATCCGCCCATTCACCCATTGGTGAGGAGGGGGTGATAGGATAGATGGCAATAACTTCATTGAGTTTGTGGGCAACACGGGCAACTGCTTCATTGCCATCTAGTGTTGCAAAAGTTTTGGTACTCATTAATGTTCTCCTCTTTATTTAAAATCTCATAACTTACGCAGAAACCGGGTTTATGGATAAAATTTAGTGATTTTAATCATCAAGGCAATAAACCCGGTTTCTTGTTTGGGTGCGTAAGTCCCTATCTCTGGTTGTTTACAAATGTTGTAGATTTGTTTAGTAGTTTATATATGGCCAAGTCCTGAAAATTTTACCTCTATAAATTTGCTTTTTTTTATCAACCTAAACCTTTGTGTTTAACATCACAATAACTCATTTTTCAACAACACAGGAGTTGTTTTATTTCTGAAACTATTTGAGAGATAATCCACTAAAAATACCTATTTGGATAGGCAGTTAGGAGATTGGGACTAAATATTTGATTTATATCTCTTGCTTTTATTATCCGATCTATTCCTTCTGAATTGAACTATTACTTAAACTTTTTTTACAAAACTTGAATTTTGCATATAATTTTACAAAACTTCAGAAAATAACTGTTAAATTAAAACAGTTTTTTAAGAAAACTTTTAAACTTTATTTAATAATAATTTGTTTAATTTGTGCTAAACTATATTGAATATTTTCGGTTGTTTTTTCAGAGAAACTTTCCCCAAATTCAAAATTAACTGCTGGCACTAATATCCACCAAGCAGGGGGCACATTGTGATAGAGAATTTGACTGAGAGCAAGTAGCGAGCGCGGATCGACCGTATGTGCTAAACTTTGACTTTTTGGAGAGGAGTAGGGGATATCGTCACAAAGTTGATGAACTTGTAAACCTTGTTCAGAAGTTGCCGGATAAGCATCAACAAAAATAACTAATTCAGCTTGAGATATAGGTTCTGCCAATTCTGGGGTAAGTTGATGTACTGGGAGTGATCGGACATTGGGCAAATTCCACTCCGCCACCAACTCTGCCACCCGTTGACCAACACCATCATCACTGCGGAGAGTGTTACCGTAACCGATAATTAATATTTCAGCCATTGATTATTTCCTTAGTTTTCTTGATCAGGACTTACGCAGGTGAACTCAGAAACCCGCTTTCTCGTAGACATCTATTGCTCAAAACAACTATTTATCCTAGAAACCGGGTTTCGCGTGCGTAAGTCCTATTGATAAAATTATCATAGTAGCTCCTCTAATTTAGATTTGAATAATTATGATACAAACCCTCCAAGCTACAGCGCTTTTCAGATTGATGAACCACATAGTAACAAGCAAAACCCAGTAGGGAGGTTCTATGGAACGTCCCTACTGTGGTCTATCAATCATGAAAACCGTCTGAAAACTGCTGTTATGCTGATAAATGGTATCTGAGCGATCGCCGATAAATGGATTATAAAAAACTGATAACTGATAAAGTAGCTAAAACGCTTATATGTTATAGTCTAGAAGTCTCTCCGAGAGAGAAGATACCAAATACCAACCGCGAGAGAAAACCCCATCAGATAGCCAACCCAACTTCACATACCAAACGTCCACCTTTAAAGCACAACCTGGGAGGTATCCCATGTAATGTTCATCTAAGCTAAAATCTAGGTCAGAGTATAACAACAATTGTCCTTCTGGACACCATCCGACTTCGTTATTAAACGCTTCATATACTTCCCCATTATACTCTCTCGTACCACCCAAATTATGATAAATTGTCTTTTGCACAGAAAAGCCAAATTTACCGTTACTATATTGTACCCAAAGTTGGTCAATTGTGCGGAGGTCTATACAAGGAAATCTTTCTATATCTTCTACTTTCAGCCAACCTTCCTGCTCTCGCTCTGCAACCTGCAACATACAACGAGCAGTTTCCTCATCTGCTTCTTTCCACTTTTCCTGACTCAGTAATCTCTCTAATTCAGTATATTCATAATCAACATTTGACATAAACATAAAAACTATTGCTCCTTAGTTATTTCTTGATTTATTTTTCAATTTCAAATAACCCTCTTTCCACTTCAGACAATCTCTCAGTAAATGCCAATTCATCGTTGATACCTAGGTATTGACTCAAAGCTCTAGCTATTACTTTAGTTTTCGTAAGATTCTTGTCCACATATTGATCGAGGCGTTTCCTGATATTTTCCGGGACTCTAATAGATATATTGGGCATGAGTATATTTGAGTGCCAGATGATAATATGACGGTGTAACACAAAAGTATTCCTAACTGTTAAACAACATTCCGGAAATTTAGCAGTAGTAGAATTAACAGGTCGAATATTGAAAGAAGGGAGTTAGAGTCTGAAATGATAAATATTCCTTTATCTACAGTTGAAAATTTAAGAAGACATCAAAAACTAGCATAAATTATGACCAGGGTGAAACAGGAATTCAAACAAATTTATCAAGATAATTTAATTAGTTTAGTTTGATTTTGTTCTCAAGCACGGGGAGACGCAAAACCAGACTCAGATATTGATGTTTTAGTAGTTTTAAAAGAAACAACTACTCTGGATAATAAGCATCAAAAAATTATTGAGTTTATTTCCGATATATGTATTGAGTATGGGGTGTTAGTAAGTTGTGTTTATGTGAGTGAATCTCAATTTCAACAAGAGAAAAGTCCCTTATTATTGAATATTCATCAAGAAGGTATTTTTCTGTGAACATTGAACAACAATATTGATTGAATTCAAGTGAGGTTTAGATTCCCCACGCCCCCCTTACAAAGGGGGTAATCTTCAAAGTCCCCCTTTTAAAGGGGGATTTAGGGGGATCGTAAATGTACCTCATAATTATGGGAATTGCTATAAAGTGAGGTTATGTAATTATGAATATCATCTTAATTCCCAAACAATAAAAGTTTATTAACGCTCAAATTGCTAAGGGAAAATACACCAAAAATGAGGAATTTATTGACTCAGGTTTAAAGTTATTAGAAAAACCAGATTATTAACAATGGCTTGATGAAACTCGCCCAAAAGTTCAGGTGGGTTTAGAACAATTAGAAAAGGGATAAAAAGTTGAGGGAGAAATTGTTATTGGACAATTAAAAATAAAATTTTAGTAGATGCGAGAGAAAAAATTGAGTGAGTAAATATAGTCTTTCTCAAACAGCTATTCAGGATTTAGATGAAATTTATAGTTATTTTGCTAAGGTCAGTATAGAACCAGGCGATCGCTATTTTTTGACGAAGAGGAAAGTTAATGATTATTCATTATCAATGAAATATAGTCTGGAATGATCAAGATTCCTTTAACTAAAGTTTCACAAAATCTACGATAACTTAGTTTTATATTTTTTCAAGATTTTCCTACCAAGAAAATATTGAAAATAAAGTATCAAAAACAACAAAATTCTTAACCAAAGCAACAATTAATTAATAATAAAAAATTCGTAAATAAAAACCAAGTTATCATTATCTATCCTTTATAATTTCATAAAGGTTGAAGTAGGGTGCGACAAATTCTATCGTGAATCCCATCTCAACTTCAGATAACAGAGGGTTTAACTTAAGAAATGCGGTCAGCTTGACCGTCAATGCCTGTGGATGAGTAACCGCCGACGGTCTTAGGGACGTTGCATAACAAAAATGCGTTTCATGTCGCATAGCAAAACGTCCGTACAGCAGGAAGTAAACATCAAATTGTCACGTTATGTGACACTTTGCATCAGTTTTATAGAGCAGGAGAATTCGGGAGAATGATAAATCTACTGTGGCTTCAAGGTGGAGCTTGTTCTGGCAATACCATATCATTTCTCAATGCTGAAGAACCAAATATTTGTGACCTAATCACAGACTTCGGCATTAATGTACTCTGGCATCCTTCTTTAGGATTTGAACTTGGTACAAACGTCCAACAATTATTACAAGATTGTATTTCGGGAAAAACACATTTAGATATTTTAGTATATGAAGGAACAATAATTAACGCGCCCAATGGTACGGGAGAATGGAACCGTTTTGCCGATCGCCCGATGAAAGATTGGGTACAAGAATTATCGGAAGTTGCAGGTTTCGTTGTTGCGGTGGGAGACTGCGCTACTTATGGTGGTATTCCGGCAATGTCACCAAACCCCAGTGAGTCTGAAGGTTTGCAATTTCTGAAACGAAAAAAAGGCGGATTTTTAGGAGAAGACTTCAAGAGTAAAGCTGGATACCCAGTAATTAATATTCCTGGTTGCCCCGCTCACCCAGATTGGATTTCGCAAATATTGGTAGCGGTTGCCACTGGCAGACTTGATGACATTACCTTAGACGAATTTCACCGCCCCGAAACATTTTTCAAAAGCTTCACTCAAACAGGTTGTACTCGCAACGTTCACTTTGCTTACAAAGCTTCCACTTCAGATTTTGGGCAGCGTCAAGGATGTCTATTCTATGACTTGGGTTGTCGCGGACCGATGACTCGCTCTTCCTGTAACCGCATTTTATGGAACCGAGTCTCCTCCAAGACTCGCGCGGGAATGCCATGTTTGGGTTGTACCGAACCAGAATTTCCATTCCACGACCTCATGCCGGGAACAGTATTTAAGACACAAACAGTCATGGGAGTTCCTAAAGAATTACCAACGGGAGTTAACCGTAAAGATTATGCTTTGCTGACTATGGTTGCAAAAGATTCAACTCCAGAATGGGCAGAGGAAGATTTCTTTACTGTTTGACATACTCCCGACGTTGCGCTTACGCGACAAAACGGGATTATTCAGCCAGGGTTTCCCAGGCTGCTGTTTTAACAGAGGTGATGTCCTCCCCCTGTGTTTATTGACCTTGATAATAATAAAATACTTCCTGCTTGTCAAGGGGAGCCGAAGGTTTTATTTGTGGAGATATCCGACTGTTGACCAATGCTTTCATCTATCCTTCCTTTGAAAGGCAGTGCTGTTTCATTCTTGGTTAAGACAGAAGGGGAGCAGGGAAGCACGGAGCAGGGGAGAATTTTCGACCCTTTACCCTAGCAAAATTTGTAGGGTGCGTTTCCGCTAAGATCGGACATGAAAAGACGGCTAAAATTTAGACTATGAAAGAGATTCAACAATCCGTCGTAACGCACCATTTTTAGATATGTCAGTGTTACGCTACTGGATGATGGTGCGTTACGCTGGCGCTAAGGCACCCTACTGGACTGTTTCATCTAAAATAGTGCAATAGTAGGGGCGGGTTTCCCCGTTAAATTAACGAGCTTTCACCTGAAGTTAGATAAACCCGCCCCCCAATGATGTAACGCACCATTTTAGATATGTCAGTGTTACGCTACTGGATGATGGTGCGTTACGCTGGCGCTAAGGCACCCTACTGGACTGTTTCATCTAAAATAGTGCAATAGTAGGGGCGGGTTTCCCCGTTAAATTAACGAGCTTTCACCTGAAGTTAGATAAACCCGCCCCCCAATGATGTAACGCACCATTTTAGATATGTCAGTGTTACGCTACTGGATGATGGTGCGTTACGCTGGCGCTAACACACCCTACAGAAATTGAATAACTGATAACTAATAACTGATAACTGAAAAAATGGTTCAAACAAAAGTACAAACATTAGACATTTCTCCCGTGGGGCGCGTTGAAGGCGACTTAGACGTAAGAGTTGACATTCAAGACGGATATGTAACCAACGCTTGGACTCAAGCACAAATGTTCCGAGGTTTTGAAGTCATCCTTAAAGGTAAAGACCCCAAAGCTGGTCTCATTGTCACTCCCAGAATTTGTGGAATTTGCGGTGCTTCTCACCTCACCTGTGCATCCTGGGCGTTAGATACAGCTTGGCAAACAGAAGTACCCCGTAACGCTATCCTTGCTCGTAACCTCGGTCAACTTGTAGAAACTCTCCAAAGTCATCCGCGCTTCTTTTACGGGTTATACGCGATCGACTTAACTAACAAAAAATACCAAAATAGCCCCTTCTACGAAGAAGCTTGTAAGCGTTTCTCAGCATTCACAGGTACTTCCTACGAACCAGGTATTACTGTTGCAGCAAAACCCGTAGAAATATACGCTCTATTCGGCGGTCAATGGCCTCACTCTAGTTTCATGGTTCCCGGTGGCGTAATGTGCGCTCCCACTCTCACGGACGTTACCCGCGCCTGGGCAATGTTAGAATATTTCCGCACTAACTGGTTAGAACCGATATGGTTAGGTTGTTCCATTGACAGGTTTGAACAGATCCAAACTTATGAAGATTTCATGGAATGGTTAGATGAAAATCCTAATCATGCTAGTTCAGACCTCGGTTTCTATTGGCGCATGGGTCTGAATATTGGTTTGGATAAAATTGGTGCAGGTGTTGGTAAATATATGAGTTGGGGATATTTGCCTCACGAAGACAAATATCAACGCCCGACTATTGAAGGTCGGAATGCTGCCATGATTATGAAAAGTGGTGTCTACGATAGCGCTACAGATATTCATCAATTGATGGAGCATACTTTTACAAGGGAGAATACTTCCCACGCTTGGTATAACGAGGGTGATGGAGATGTACATCCTTTTGACCGCACTACCGTACCCATTGCTAACAACGATATTGACTTTGATGGTGCTTATTCTTGGTCAACTGCCGTATCTCACCAAGACTTAGGTCGGATGGAAGTTGGTGCCTTAGCGCGGGAATTGATAGCAGGTGGCGATCATGGGGAAAGTTGGCAACACAAAGACGGTTTAGTTTTGGATATGTTCAAGAAAATGGGCGGACCGAACGCACATTTGCGCGTGTTTGCCAGAATGCACGAACTAACTAAATTGTACCGTGAAACAGAACGTTGTTTGCGGGAGTTTAATTTGCGCGATCCTTGGTATATTAAGCCTGAAGAAAAAGATGGTCGCGGTTGGGGTGCTACTAATGCTAGTCGTGGTTCCCTCTGTCATTGGGTGGAAATAGAAGGCGGAAAGATTAAGAATTATCAGGTTATTGCGCCGACTACTTGGAATGTAGGACCCCGTGATGGTGAAGGGGTGCGCGGACCTATTGAGGAAGCGTTAATAGGTATTCCTATTGCTGATGTGAATGACCCCGTGGAAGTAGGTCATGTTGCTCGGTCTTTTGATTCTTGTTTAGTGTGTACTGTTCACGCTCACGATGCGAAGACTGGGGAAGAGTTGGCGCGGTTTAGAACTTCGTAAGTAGCAGTCAGCTTTCAGCAGTTAGCGATAAGTTTACAAGGGACGTTGGATAACAAAAATGCGAGCGTCCCTTGTTTTTTGATAGTAGTGCGTTAGATTTTGGGGCGGGTTTTGAGCTGATGCTTAAACTCGTTAATTTAAAGTGGAACCCGCCCCTAGTATTGCATCATTTAAGTTGTGTCAGTCTACTACTAGACTGGATAACGCAATTTTACCATGACAGATGAAACTGGTTTGATTATCTGTTGCTTTATTCTCAGAGTTAGCTTATAATAAATCAAACTATTTATCTATTGACATACTCCCGACGTTGCCCTTACGGGAAAACTCGGGATTCTTCAGTCTGGGAAACCCTGACCGCTGCGCGTGACAGAGGTGATGTCCTCCCCCTGTGTTGACATTGATATTAACAAAATGTACCTAGCTTGTCAAGGGCATATGAACAGCTTATGAAGGTATCCGAATCTTGGCCCTGGCTTTCCCATACGACGCTCCCCCACCGGAGAGCGCGGGACTTCCCGCCAGGGAAGTTAATATGACGAACTTAAGCAAAAATGAATCAACCGATTAAAAAAGCTTTTTTAGACACAGAAGACGGACAAATTTTTTACCGCATTGGAGGAGAAGGAGAACCTCTCGTTTTACTTCACATGACTCCTCGAAGTAGCGATGAATTTAAAGAATTAATGGCAATTTTAGCCCCTAAATATCGTGTTATTGCTATGGACTTAATGGGGTTAGGAAATTCAGATAAACCTCCTAGGGAATATTCTATTTCAGACTATGCTAAAACTGTTATTTTATTGTTAGATGAATTAGGAATTGAAAAATGTAGTATTTTGGGGAGTTTAACAGGAGGTTATGTTGCTGGAGAAGTAGCCGTATCTTATAGCGATCGCCTCCATAAATTAATCCTTTCTAATGTTCATGGTTTTGATGCAGAAGAAGCCGAAAAACTTGGTAAAGGATATAGAGAAGGATTTACTATAAAAGAAGATGGTTCCCATCTCATGGAAAGATGGTTGGTGCGGATTGATTTTGTTGGAGTTGAATTAAATCACCGTTTTGTTTTAGATGATTTAAAAACTTTTGGTAGACCCATTTATACTCGTTTAGCAGTTAGTAAATATTGTGTTTCTGCTCAAGAAAGGTTTAAACTTATTCAATGTCCGACCTTAGTTTTTACAGGAACTAAAGCATTAGAACCTATTGAAAAATATGGTTTGGCAAAAGCAGAAAATCAAGGTTGGTTATCTGAAGCAATTCCCCATAGTCAAGCTGTTAAAATTGAGGGGGGAACTATCTGTATGATTAATCAAATGCCTGAAGAAATATCTACAGTTGTTATGGATTTTTTAGATAAAAAATAGAGGAGGATAAATTAAATATTATGAAAATAAAGAGAGCATTTTTAGATACAGAAGACGGACAAATTTTTTACCGAATAGGAGGAGAAGGAGAACCTCTTGTTTTACTTCCCATGACTCCTCGAAGTAGCGATGAATTTAAAGAGTTAATGGCAATTTTAGCCCCTAAATATCGTGTTATTGCTATGGATTTAATGGGGTTAGGAGATTCCGATAAACCTCCTAGAGAATATTCTATTGCAGATTATGCTAAAACTGTTATTTTATTGTTAGATGAATTAGGGATTCAAAAATGTAGTATTTTGGGGAATTTAACAGGGGGTTATATTGCTGGAGAAGTAGCCGCATCTTATAGCGATCGCCTGAATAAATTAATCCTTTGTAATACTCATGGTTTTGATGCAGAAGAAGCTGAAAAAATCGTTCAAAGATATAGTCAAGGATTTACTCTTAAAGAAGACGGTTCCCATCTAATGGAAAGATGGTTAGCAAGAGTTAATTATCTAGGAAAAGGAGAATTAAATCACCGTTGTGTTTTAGATGATTTAAAAGCTTTTGGAGGAAGTATATATCCTGGAGTTGCTGTTGGAAAATATTGTCTTTCTGCTCCAGAAAGGTTTAAACTTATTCAATGTCCGACCTTAGTGTGTAATGGTACTAAAGCCTTAGAACCTATAGACAAATACGGCTTAGTAAAGGCAGAAAATCAAGGTTGGTTATCGGCGGCAATTCCTCATAGTCAAGCAGTTGAAATCTCTGGAGGAACTCTATGGATGATTAATCAAATGGCAGAACAAATATCTACAGTTGTTATGAATTTTTTAGAGAAAAAATCAATGAGGATAACTTTAAAATCATGAAAATAAAAAGAGCATTTTTAGATACAGAAGATGGTCAAATACATTATCGAATTGGAGGAGAAGGTGAGCCACTAATTTTGCTGCATCAAAATCCAATAAGTAGTAATGAATATCGAGAATTAATGCCAATATTTATTAAAGAAAAAAAGTTAGTTATTGCTATGGATTTTTTGGGTTTTGGTGAATCCGATAAACCTCCCAGAATGTATTACATTGAAGACTATGCCAAAACAGTTATTTTACTTCTAGATGAATTAGGAATCAAAAAAGCAAATGTTCTTGGGCATCATACAGGTGCTTTCGTAGCAGCAGAAGTTGCAGCAGTATACCCAGAAAGAGTTAATAAACTTGTGTTATCTGGTATTGATTATTTTGAGGAAGAGCAAAGAAAAACACTTTATAATAGATTTTCTGAAGCTTACCAAATTAAAGAAGATGGTTCTCACCTAATAGAAAGATGGCCTGTTCGTTTAAGTTATGTAGATTTAGAATTAAATCATCGTTGTTTATTAGATGAATTTAAATGTCATGGTTATCCTCCCTATGGTCCTTTTGCAATAATGAATTATGCAGAAAAAAGTTTAGAAAGATTTAGATTAATCAATTGTAAAACCTTGATATTATCTGGAACTGAAGACATCAAACAACTAGAATAATTAGGAATAGCTAAAGCAAAAAATAGACAATTCATTACTGAAACAATTACCGATGCTAAGATAGTGAATATCGAAGGTGGTACAATTTATATGATGAATCAAATGCCTGATGAAATTGCTAAAGTAGTTGTTGATTTCTTGAGATAAACGAGAAATAATAATTGTATTTTTTGTTTATTTATAAACGATCCACATAGGATAAAACAGTTCCAGGTTTTGAGAGATCCCGATCAACTCTAACAAAACATAAGCAACCATCATCTTTGATATGTCTAGGAACAGTTGTAAAACTCGGACAATAGTTGAACCAATCCTTAACCAATTGATAATTGCCTAGATCAACGTAGCCCGCTAAACAATATCCTTCTTCATTGTAGCATTGAATCATGGGATAATGCCCATCATAATGAGGTAAAATAGTGATTAGCCACACACCTCCCCCATTATTATCTTTCCTTAAATACTTCTTTTTAGCCAGTTCAAATTGAGCAGTTTCTGTTTTTCCCCAAGGTAAAAGTTTGCTATCTAATGCTGGGATAAACTCACTCATTCTAGCATCAGGATTATCTATTTCTGAGGCTTCATATTTAAAGGGAACAGGTCCATTTTCCATCCACAGAATTTCTAAAGGTTCATCTCCTAAAACTTTCCAATTACCAACTCTCACCCCAGCAGGAATAAAAGAGTAACCATGTTTATCTAATTGCCATTCTCCTATTTGAATAACTCCACTCAGAACAAAAATCTCTAGATCTGCTGTAAATATTCCTGCGGGAGCTGTAAATTGAGGGGGTAAACTTACCCTTGATGTCGATGCGCCACAATTATGCCAAGATAATAATCTTCTTGTTGCAAAAGGGACAGTATCAGGCATTCCCTCAATACGCCAATCTAAAATTTCTGGTACAGTATTAGAGTCAAAAAACTGGTATTGACGAGGGATATAGTCTGGAGAAATTGTTGTACTTCTCCCAGATAAATTCATCCGTCCCCTACCATCTCCTCCCCAGTCTTCTTTAAGATTGGCATTTTCTTGATTATCATTCATCATAGTCTAATCTCCTGTCGAAACTTGCATTTATTAAATAAACTATAGTCTAGTCTATCACTCTCTAAAATTGCAAGAAATCTATCAAGCTTCTAAAATAGTTTGCTGTGACTATTTAAAAGTTTTGGGTAAATGAGTATATAATCAAATTTTTACCCCTGAACCTTTCCTGGTTCAACTATCTCTCAAGAATTAAGACAATTGGTATTAAAGGAGATTTTTTGATGCAAACAGAACCAAAGCTTCATACAAATATTCCTGCTGCTGCACAAACTTCCATTGGAAGAGTCCATGTAGAGTCTGAGGAATCTTTGAATTCGGTTATAGAGTTTCCGAAAGTCAACTTTATAGTCGATAATTTTAGTAAAGGTGAAACTGCAAAGACACAAATTCTCTCAGCAGATATCAACACTGGTGAATCGACTCAACGAGTACATATTAATAAAGGGTGGACTGCTCCCATCGGACATTTCACCGAAAATTTAGAACTATTTGTGCTGAAGGGGAGAGTCAAACAGGGAGGTTTCCCTCTGCGAGATCTGTCATATTCCTATATTCCTGCTGGTGTACCCACAGGACCATGGATAGCAGAAGAGGATAGCGTATTATTATGGATGCCAGAAGCTACACCTATTTATGTGACTGAACCCTACGCTCAACTCCCTCAAATTCCTGAAAGTTCAGTTTATCACAAGCTAGCTCAGAATGCTGCCGCCGTCCGAGACTATATCCCGATTAAGGAAATCAAGTCCATGTCCTGGGAGACTACGAAATATTCATTTTTACCTCCTGGAGCTGCACGAAAAAGTCTTTATTCAAACAAACAGACTGGTGGTGATACTTGGATACTTGGCTTAGTTCCTTTATTTATCGAAGGAAACTTTCTGGCAGGACATCCCACCTCTGAAGAAGGTTATATGATTACAGGGAGTATTTATGGTCATTGGGCGATGAATGACGATCCCTTTAATCGACGTTACTCAACGATGAGAGAAGATGGTTATTTCTGGAGACCTGCTCATATTCCCCACGGTCCTTTTTGGACAGACACTGGCTCTCTTTTATTGTTCCGAACTAAGGCAGAACTCGGTTGTAATTGGATGCTTCACAACATGGATATTGGGCAGCAACGTTTTGAACCGTAATATCAGGTCTGTTTAACATCCAGGTTAGAACATTTCTCATAAACTATTTTGGAAAGCTGCCTCAGTTAGAGCATTTCTCATGCCATGTTATAGAGAATATCAAGCAGAAGCTAGCGATCGCCTCTTTAATTTGTTTCAAACTAAGCAACTTAAAGTAGCGATCGAGCCTACAGAATTTAGAGGATTAGATTCTATTGTCGAAGCTGTTGAATATCAACTTAGTGGGAAAAATCAAGGTAAAGTAATTGTCAGATTATAGACTAATCATCAACTACTGCGGTACACTTAATCTCAACAATTAATCCTGGGGTGATTAACTGTTGAATAAAAATTGTAGAAAGTAGTTGTAAAATTTACAAAAGTGTTGTAATATTAAATAGGTAACAATACATGATCAAAAATAGGGAGTGAATGGGACTTGTTGATAGACATATTATTAACCGAACACATCAGTATTGGCGAGTTTGTGATCAATTAGCCTTTAAGTCTAAAAACTTGTATAACTTGGCTAATTATTATTGTCGTCAGCATTTTTTCACTTTTCTCAAAAAGTCTGGATTTAACTAAACTGTACCACGCCACCAAAGATAGCGATACCTATAGAGCATTACCAACTAAAGTATCAAAACAAATAATCAAATGCTTGGTTGCCACTTGGCGTGGTTATTTTCAGGCAATCAAAGAATGGTCAAAATATCCAGGGAAGTTTTTAGGTAAACCAAAAATCCCAAAGTATAAGGACAAAACTAAAGGTCGAAATGTAGTTATATATTCAAAGGAATCAGTCTATAGAGCAAGTCTAAAAGATGGTATTTGTCACTTATCCATGAGTGCAATCAAAATACCTATAGTTGTGGATACTGTCATCGAAGTGAGGATAGTTCCTGCTACTGCCTGCTATATAATTGAAGTTGTGTATGAAAAAAAGAATCAGCCACAAATAGACTCAAGATATGTAGCCGGGATTGACTTAGGGATTGATCGATTAGTAGCTCTATCTACAAATCAGCCTGGTGTCAAACCACTGCTGATTAATGGGAAGCCGCTAAAAAGTGTCAATCAATTATATAACAAGCGAAAAGCCAAGTACCAAAGTCACCTCAAAGACAACAGAAAAACCAGTCGTAAGATTGAAGCATTGAGTTATCATCGAAATCGTTTTGTCGAGAATTACCTGCATAACACCAGCAAGTTAGTTGTCAATTATTTAGTGAAGAGTAATATTGGTACTGTAGTAATTGGAAAAAATGATAACTGGAAACAAGGTGCAAAGATAGGTAAAAAAAACAATCAAAACTTTACCCAAATACCCCACTATAAGCTAATTCAACAGATCACTTATAAATGTGAACTTGCTGGTATCAAAGTTATGGAAACTGAAGAAAGTTACACCAGTAAAACTTCTGCACTTGACCTAGAATTGCCATGTCAGCAGGAAAATTATGTGGGAAAAAGAGTCAAACGTGGTTTGTTTAGAAGTGGAACTGGTAAGGTGATTAATGCCGATATCAACGGCAGTCTCCAAATAATTAGAAAGAAATTCCCAGAGTGCTTTACTGCCGAGGGAATAGTGAGCTGTGCCGTACAGCCTGTATTGGTTAATCCAATATCAAGATAAAAGCTGTTACAATTTTCTACAGTTTTTTTCGTACGGTAGATAAAGAAGTAATTCCTACCCCAGTTCAAGTGGGAAATTCTTTAGTAAAATAACAATCTTTTACCTTCATAAACAAGGCTAAATGGGGAATAGTAAAAGATTTTTGAGACTCTGAAGATTCCCCTACATTAGTACCAGTAACATGATAAATTACCATTTCTACGAAATTATCAAAAGTAGCTCCAGCAGCCACCAAAACTTTTTTAACATTCTCAAAAGCTTGGATAAATTGTTCTTCTATCTTTTGCACAACCTGTAAATTTTCATCTCTTCCCACCTGTCCTGAAATATATAACATATTTCCTATTTTAACTCCAGGACAATAGTGATATTTTTCATATATACTTTCCATTCCTTGAGGAATAATTACTTCACGTTTTGGCATTGATAAAGTCCTTTAACTTTTCAGGTCATTAATTATAATCAAGTTTTTGTTTTGAGTCCAGTTTTAGCCCCGGAAATAGTTATCTTCAGGCTAAAACTTAAAAATCTTATCATAAAATGATTACAAAATTGGTTGGCACGCTTACAGTAGTTTCTCCAGTTTTAGCTCTATATATAAGATAATAGTGAAGTGGATTATTAGAAATATGCTCGTATATGGACTATTCATTTTAGTAATTATAATATTTCTTATCCGTTCCTCTAGTTTAAGTCTTTTTCAAGAATCGAAAAGTTGGACTTCATCAGAGCGAACCAGGTCAATTTTCCTCTTTCTGTGGAAGTTTCTCAGTTATCTGGGTATGTCTGCAGTTTTTATCTCTCTAGGACTTATGATGGGTATTATCGGCTATCATTGGGCAGCGGGTTTGAGTTGGATAGATTCTTTAGTAGAAGCTTCAATGATTCTTAGTGGTATGGGACCAATTAGTCCCCTCTCAACTACTAGCGCAAAAGTATTTGCTTCTATCTATGCACTCTTTAGTGGTTTAGTTTTTGTTATCGCGATGGGGATACTTTTATCTCCTTTAGTCTATAGTTTGTTAAGTCAATTTCGGCTTCATCTCAAACATGAAAACTACCAACAAGATGAACACTGAGCAAAATGACCGAGATGTAGAACTGAAAAACTAACGGGGTGAAAAATAGTTGTCTTTTATATAGAATCCGGTTATATAGTATATCTTTATAATTACACTTCAATATTTAATCTCCCCTACTCCCCTACTCCCCTACTCCCCTACTCCCCTACTCCCCCAACAACTCTAATAATTATTTAACCGGACTTGATATTATTTGTCCCTATTCCCTGTTCCACATTTCCTTATTTATAGCAATGTGCGCTGGCATATTTACAAATTACAGGAGGTGCCCAAGAGCTAAAAGCCTTATATTTCCCTGTTCCCTGTTCCCTGTTCCCTGTTCCCTGCGCACAGCGCTATATATTTCCTTAGACGAACTATCTGTTAATTTTAAGGAAGTACAACAATTTTTCCCATCAAACTACGCTGCTCTATCCTACTCAACGCTTCCTCCACTCCCTCCAGACTAACTATTTGCTCAATAGTTGACTGTAACTTTCCCTGCACAAATGCTGGGATAACTACCTCCTTGAGAGTTTGCCAACTTGCCTGATAATAACTGCTATACCAAAGGGCAATACCATAAATTGCAATATTGCGCCCCAGTAATTTTCCCATAGGTAAAGCAGCATCCAAACCAGTCGTTGTACCATAGCAACCAATACGACCATTATTAGCTATTACCTCTAAACAGTCAGCAAATGTCACCTTACCTCCTCCATCAAGTGCCACCTGTACTCCAAGATTTTCTGTAATCTTGCCTACCTCAGAAACTACATTTTGACTGCTATAGTCAATTCCATAGTCAGCACCTAATTTCAGCAGATATTCCACCTTAGCTGCATTACCAGCAGTAGCGATAACCTTTGCTCCTAATAACTTAGCTAATTGTACTGCTGCACTCCCCACACCACCACTACCAGGATGTACTAATACCCACTCTCCAGTCTGAACTTTTGCCCGATGGATGAGAGCTACAATAGCAGTCAAATAGTTAATAGGTAAACTAGCTGCCACCTCAAACGATATATCGTCGGGAATAACTAATAATTCTATAGCAGGAGCGATCGCCTTTTCTGCAAAAGCACCTCTAACGTGACCCACTACCCTCATTCCTGGCGAAAACCCTTCAACTTTTTCCCCCACAGCATCAACAATACCTGCTGCTTCTTGACCAAGAATTTGAGGCAACGCGCCGTCGTCTGGTCTTTTATATTTTCCGTAGGTCATTTGTAGGTCTGAGTTATTAATTCCGGCAGCTTTTACAACCAGTCTAACTTCACCGGAATTAGGGGCTAAAATTTCTGTTTCTTCTACTTGAATACCAGAGATACCTGTGTATTCATGTATGCAAACTGCTTTCATTTTTCGTTATGTTATCTAGAATTATCGCTTTTAGGGAACTAGGGAATAGGGAACAGGGAATAGAAAAAATGATAACCCTGTAGGGACGTTGCATGCAACGTCCCTACTTTAAGGTACTATTAATGACATCTCCAAAAATAAAAAATAAAATCAATTATTTCTCTGTATTCCCTATTCCGTCTTTTATGGAGATGTCTAAAGTGGAACTACAAACAGAATAATAAGTTTTTTGCTGAAAGTGTAGCTTTCCTGGAGAGAATACATAATATTTCAGATAATTTAAGTTGGTTAATAACCTCAAAAATGATCAAATTATTATTTTCCTAGCGAGGCAAATTTCGTTTTTTTTATTTAACTAACTCTTTCTTCTTTAATAATTGTTCTTTTGAAAATTTTATCATTTTGAAACCAATGCCAAGTTCTGGCGCGATGATTATTATCAGGACTAATATTAATCATTTCATAAATATAAAAATCTGCCATTCCTTTATAAGTAATCCACAAAATAATTGTTGAATTATCTACTTCCCAAGCATAACCATCCAATCTTTCTGTATCAAACCAAATTTTTTTATCCCGATATATTCCCGGAAATTGATATTCTTCTTTTTTACCATCCGCCCACTCATAACGATTAGTTTGAAAATAGGGATATTCTGCATTATCTGGAAATTGACAAGTTAAATGGGAACTGTGCTTATCAATAATATTTCCCTCGTTATCTACTATTGTATATGTTCCTTTCCAATCTCCTTCATGGCGGACTAATACTGGCATTTCTTCTCTAATATTAGACATAATAACTATTCCTGATTCAGACAGTGGATAAAATTGAGGCTATTATATAGCAGTTTAGGAATTATATTTCGGTAATGGGGCAAGGCAGTCTAAACTTTCAACCACTATTACTATAGAAGGACGACTCAAAAAATTAGTTAACCTCTGAAAGCGATATAAATATGGCAAATATTCCAGAAACTCTTGCAACTTTCCCCAGAAAATAGTAAATTCAAATACAGCAAATATTATACATTTTTGCTTTGTCTGGCAAAAAGGTCTTATGTTCAAACTTTTTACAACAAGTTATTATATACAAATTACTTATATCTTTATTTACGGCTCTCCTCACTAGCCACTGTAACTTTAAAAACGCTACATTTAAGTTACAATAAGTAAATAAAAATTTACATTTGTTTAGTGTTTATGGCCACTTGATGGTCAGTAATTAGTCAAAAACATTACTATATTTGGAGATATCTCCCCTGTGACTATAAACATATAATAAGAGGTAGTAATAATGTTTGAACGGTTTACAGAACAATCAATCAAGGTAATCATGTTAGCTCAGGAAGAGGCCCGTCGCTTAGGACATAACTTTGTGGGCACAGAGCAAATTCTCCTTGGTTTAATTGGTGAAGGTACAGGTATTGCATCTAAAGTTCTAAAGGAACACGGTGTAAATCTCAAAGATGCTCGGAACGAAGTAGAAAAAATAATTGGCCGTGGTTCTGGGTTTACCCCAGCAGAAATTCCTTTTACTCCTAGGGTAAAAAGGATGTTAGAAATTTCTCTAGAAGAAGCGAGGAAATTAGACCATAACTATATTGGCACAGAACATTTGCTACTCGGATTACTACAAGATTCTGAAGGAGTAGCTGCTAAAGTTTTGGACAATTTGGGAGTTGATAGAGGCAAAATTCGGACTCAAGTAATTCGCTCCCTGGGAGAAGTTGCTGCAGTGTCTTCTGGAGGGTCTAGCCCCAATGGGAAGAAAGCCGTTACTCTAGAAGAATTTGGTACAGATTTAACAAAGTTAGCAGCAGAGGGTAAAATCGATCCAATAGTAGGCCGACAAGTTGAAATTGAACGGATGATTCAAGTCTTAGGCCGTAGGACAAAAAATAATCCTGTTCTTATTGGTGAACCTGGAGTGGGAAAAACAGCTCTCGCTGAGGGGTTAGCTCAACGGATCGTTAATCAAGATGTTCCTGATATCCTGGAAAATAAACAGGTGGTTAGTCTGAATATTGCTTCTCTAATTGCTGGTACTAGGTTCAGAGGAGAATTTGAGGAACGGTTGAAAAAAATAATGGATGAAGTCCGCTCCAATGGCAACATTATTTTGGTAATTGATGAAATTCATACTGTTGTAGGTGCTGGTGCTATTGAAGGTAGTATGGATGCTGCGAATATTCTCAAACCTGCTTTGGCAAGGGGTGAACTGCAATGTATTGGGGCGACGACTCTAGATGAATATCGCAAGCATATTGAAAGGGATGCTGCTCTCGAACGTCGTTTCCAACCTGTGAAAGTTGGCGAACCTAGTGTAGAGCAGACTATTGAAATTCTCTACGGGGTACGCTCTGCTTATGAGCAACATCATCGGTTGACTATTTCTGATGAAGCTCTGGCAGCAGCAGCAGAATTATCTGACCGCTATATTAACGATCGCTTCTTACCAGATAAAGCTATTGACCTCATTGATGAAGCTGGTTCCTGTGTCAGAGTCAAAAATTCAATGGTTTCACCAGAGTTGAAGGAACTAAGACGAGAACTTTCTAAGGTGACAAAAGAAAAGGAAGAAGTTGTTCGTCAACAAGACTTTGAACAAGCAAGTAAACTGCGCGATCGCGAACTAGAAATTCAAGCAGAGATTGAACAGACAACCTCCGATCAAGACCAAAAAACTAATAACTCCCCTGTGGTGACTGAAGATGATATTGCCCATATCGTGGCATCCTGGACTGGAGTTCCTGTAAGTAAGTTGACAGAATCTGAATCTGAGAAACTGCTACACATAGAAGATACCTTGCACCAACGTCTGATTGGTCAAGATGATGCAGTAAAAGCTGTTTCCCGTGCTTTACGTCGCGCTCGTGTTGGTTTGAAGAACCCCAAGCGACCTATTGCTAGTTTCATTTTCTCTGGTCCGACTGGTGTTGGTAAAACAGAACTGACAAAAGCATTAGCTACTTATTTCTTTGGTTCTGAGGAAGCCATGATCCGGGTAGATATGTCAGAATACATGGAACGTCACACTGTTTCTAAACTTGTTGGTTCCCCTCCAGGATTTGTTGGTTATGATGAAGGTGGACAATTAACTGAAGCTGTACGTCGTCGTCCTTACACTGTAGTATTGTTTGATGAGATTGAAAAGGCTCATCCAGATGTATTTAACATCATGTTGCAAGTTTTAGAGGATGGTCGTTTGACTGACTCTAAAGGTCGAGTAGTAGATTTCAAGAATACCTTAATTATTATGACTTCTAATATCGGTTCTAAAGTGATTGAGAAAGGTGGCGGTGGTTTAGGTTTTGAGTTTGCTGAGGATCAAGAAGAAGCTCAATATAATCGTATCCGCAACTTAGTTAATGAGGAATTGAAACAATATTTCCGCCCAGAATTTCTCAACCGCTTGGATGAAATTATTGTCTTCCGTCAGTTGACTAAGGATGAGGTGAAAGAGATTGCCGAAATTATGCTGCGGGATGTATTTAGTCGTTTGGGCGAACGTGAAATTACTCTTACAGTCAGCGATAAGTTTAAGGATCGCTTGGTAGAAGAAGGATTCGATCCTAGTTATGGAGCGAGACCTCTACGCCGAGCTATTATGCGTTTGTTAGAGGATGTTTTGGCAGAAGCGTTATTAGCTGGTCAGATTCAGGATGGGGAAAATGTTTATATAGATTTAGATGAAAACCGTGAGGTAAAAGTTATACCTAATGGATCTGCTAAAGAGCAACTACCGGAGTTTGCTTACAGCAACAATTAATGTCAACAGCAGGTTGTCAAAGTAAAATTTCTGAGAATAAAGAGTTGGGTTAAGCATTAGCATAACCCAAAATTTTTGATTAACATTAGGTCATAATACCAAATCCGGGTAAAAAAAAAGGTATATATATATAGGTTAGCATCTTTTATTATATGCGGATTGGGTATAACTACTAAATCAAAGTGATTCTCTATCCTCCTGACATCATGTCCATTGGTATCGTTATCTGTATGGGGCGAATGCCATTCGCTATATATGGTGGTTCTGCGTAAGTCCTGTGGATTTTATATTAGTCAACGATTTAAGCTATTATTTTTGAGTTAACAACAAAATTCAAACATGACAATGAAAATTTGTGATATCAATATTTACGAAGTAGAATTACCATTAATTAAGCCATATCGAATTTCAGGTGGACGTTTATTTGTGGACAAAATGGACAGCATTATTGTCGCTATTACAACCAGTGATGGTATCGTAGGTTGGGGTGAGTCCTGTCCTTTTGGACAATCTTACTTACCTGCTTTTGCTGGAGGAATAAAGGCAGGAATGGCTCAATTAGCTCCTATACTTATAGGAGCTAATCCCCTTGAGTTAGAGAACATAAATCATCTTATGGACTTAACTCTCAAAGGACATTTATATGTCAAGTCTGCTATTGATGTAGCTTGTTGGGATATATTAGGTAAATATGCTAATTTGCCCCTCTATACACTGTTGGGAGGACGTTTTAGCGAACACGCTGATTTAATAGGGGCTTTTGCCAATGGTACACCAGAAGAAATGGTTGCCGATCTCAAACAACGAAGAGATCAAGGATATCATATTTTTTCTCCTAAAATTGGTGGGGAGGTTTCCCTTGATATTGCCCGTATTCAAGCAATCATGGCAGAATTACAGCCACAGGAAAAGATTACCATAGATGCTAATCGTGCTTGGTTGCCAGATCATGCTATTCAAATTATGAATTCTATCAATGATAAAACAGTATATTTTGAGCAACCCTGTGAAACATTGGAAGAATGTTTAGCTGTGCGTCGCCTAACTCAACACCCCATTATTTTAGATGAGTGCATTCACACTTTTCAAGATTTATTATGGGCTCAACGAGAAGGTGTGGCACAAGCTATCAATATTAAAATTGGAAGAGTTGGAGGGTTAACTAAAGCACGTCAAATGCGAGATTTTTGTCTGGCCACTGGACTTCGTATGAATATAGAAGAAACAGGCGGTAGCGTCATAGGAGGCACAGGTGCGATACATTTGGCCGTTGCTACTCCCCTCAGATATCGTTTAGCGACTTCAGACTCTACTAGATTACATACCGTCATTCCTGCTAAAGGTGGCTATACTTACAAAAAGGGTACAGGTATTCCACCAGAAACACCAGGTTTAGGCATAGAACCGATTATGGAAATATTAGGTGAACCCATTGCCGTTTATACTAAATCATAGTAATTTTTTCTAAAAGTATTTTCTAAACAACATATAAGAATGATGATCAATCACCAAGAACGATATGATAAATGGGCTTCCACATACAATGTAGATGTTAAAAATAGAAATTATTATGCTCCAAGCTACATCGTAGAATATCTCATGGAACTTGTGAATCAGCAAGTAATAGATTACAGTAACAAATCTGAGCTTAAGGTTTTAGATGCCGGATGTGGTACAGGTTTGCTTGGAGTTAAATTACGCCAAGAGGGATTTTCTTATATTGATGGGGTAGATTTTTCTCATGAGATGGTAAAGTTAGCCTATGAAACAGGCGCATATCAATACTTGATGGGTTGGTGTGATTTGAATAAAAAACCACCCTTTTTTTTCCATCATCAATATGATTTAACTATTTGTTGTGGCGTATTTTCATTTGACTTAGTAAAGCCGACTGCATTAAGATGGCTGATGGAAGTAACAAAACCAGGAGGCATAATTTTAATGAGTACAAGATTGGTTTTTTGTGAGACTTATAATTTTGAAGGTTATTATAAAGAATTAGAGCAACTTGGAGAATTAAAATTAATAGATTGCAGAATGAATCAACCTTATTTAGGAGAGGAATCAAACGCACATTACTGGGTATTTGCTATTCGTGAAAGTAAAAAATAATGAAAAAATGCTTATTTTTAAATAATAGAGAGCCTTATCCAGAAGATATATTCAATCATCTTTCTCATGGGAATGTAGTTTGGTATCAGGATAATTCTGGTTCATTTTCCCTAGAAAAAATATTAGAGACCCATAATGATACAGAAATTTTGATAACAACTTTCATGAATTTAGATGCAAGTAATTTATCAAAACTTCCTCAACTGGAATTTATACTGGCAACAACAACGGAAACCAGTTATATAGATCGGGAATATTGTCACCAAAACAACATAAAAGTTGTAAACACTCCCAAATATACAGGTGCATCAGTTGCTGAACATGCTGTAGCTTTAATGCTTTCGGCAGCTAAAAGAATTGTTGATTTTAATACTAAAGTCAGATCGGGTGACTTTCAATTGTTTGAACATCAAGGTATGGAATTATCTGGCAAAAAAGTAGGCATTATAGGAATGGGTGATATTGGGAAAAGAATTGCTAAAATACTTCAAGGTTTTGAAATGAAAGTTAAGTATAGTAATAGAAGTCAGCTGACTACCAGTTTAGGGATACAGACAGATTTGAATACCTTACTCTCAGAAAGTGATGTGATTTTTCTGACACTACCTTTAAACCAAGATACTAAGAATATCATAAATTTTCAGAATATTTCCCAAATCAAAAAAGGAGCTATATTGATTAATATTTCTCCTGATAAATTGATCGAATTTAATGCTTTGAAGTGGGCTTTGGAAGATGGCAAATTATCCTATGCTGGAATAGACTTACTGAGTGAAGATGAAAAATATTTTCAACTTCCTAATCTAATCATTACACCTCGTCGTGGTTGGTATACTAAAGAATCCTTTACACGAAGAATTAAAATGGTTGTAGAGACTCTTACGAATTATTTGAGAAATTTTTAAAATTATGAAAGCGATGAAAAAAACTGAACTGGATCTGAAAAAATCACTAGATTTAGAGACTAAAACTTTAAATATAATGGTTGATGAGCTTTATAAATCTTACGGTTTAAGAATGTTTAAAGCTGGTTCAGAATGGGAAAATATGGACTTAGAAGAAATTGCTTACCTCAAGCAATTAGGAAGCCATGATATACCCGTATTAATGAAAGTTGGTGGAGTTGAAGCAAGAACAGAAATTAGAAATTTGCTAGAGATTGGAGTAGAATCTTTTTTAGCTCCAATGGTAGAGTCTGAGTTTGCCTTGGAAAAGTTTGTCACAATTACTAAAGAAATTTGTCAGAAACATCATAAAAAGCCCAGACTAGCTATGATGATAGAATCAATTCAGACTTATAATAATCTTGACATCATTCTTAATAGTCCCTATTTTGATGAACTAGAAATGCTGGTGTTAGGACGCTTGGATTTATCAAATTCAATGGGAATACAAAATGTTGACGCTCCAGAAGTACAAGAAATATGCAAAAAAATCATTGATGCAGTACATAAAAAAGGGAAAAGTATTTCTGTGGGAGGTTTTGTAAATCCTCGTACTGCTCTTTCTATCAAGAATGAGTTCCAAGCGGATCATTTGAATACTATTAATTTTTTACTGAATATTGATAAGTGTCAAGACTTATCTGAAGGTGTAAGATTGATGTTAAATACAGAAATAGCATATTATGAAAGTCTTAAAAACTTGAATCCTCAAAGGAATGATTTTTATCAATCCAGAGTTGAAATTACCAAGAAAAAATTAGTTGCTTCAGTTGACTAAAGCGATCGATATAATTATTTGTGATCAAAAATGAATTTTTTACAAAAACATAGCGCTATAGATGTAACCTTAAGAGATGCAGGTTTCCTTAACAATTGGGACTTTTCTGAAAGTGAGGTTTTCCAAGTAGTTACTGGAATGGATAAAGTTGGTGTAGATGTTATTGAAGTTGGTTATCTGAGTGAAGATCCTGAAAGTATGCTTACTGCTACTTGTCCATCATCCTTATTAGCTAGTTTAAAAGAAAAAGTTAACTCCGCCTCTGTTGGTGGAATGTTGAGATGTTACGAAGAAAAAGTAGATGAAATATTAGATTCAAGGGGTGAATTTCTTGATCTGATTCGTATTGTAGTAAGTGTAAAAGAAGAAATTCCTTTGGGAATAAAGATAGCTGAAAAAGTAAAAAAATTAGGTATATTATCTAGCTTAAATTTTGCTAATTTTACAGTCTATACCCCTGATGAATTATTATCGGCAGTTAAGTTGGCAGCCACAGCAAAAGAGGTATTTGATATATTTTATTTTGCTGATTCTAGAGGTGCAGCACAACCCGATGAAGTTTTTTCTTTTATCAAGTCTGCACGTCAAGAATGGGATGGGGTATTAGGTTTTCATGCTCATGATATGTTAGGTTTGGCTTCGGCTAACTCTCATGCAGCGATGGCAGCAGGATGTACTATGATTGATGGTTCTATTAATGGCTATGGTTTAGGTGCAGGTAATACTAAAATTGATCAAGCTTTAGCTATCGTGGAACATTTTCACAATGAGAAGTTATATCAATATGAACATCTCAAATCTCTTTTCCATATACTCCAAGTTCCTGTTTTACCTGAACAAAGATATTTACAATACCTCGCAGGTAGTAAAAATCTTTCAGGATTATGGGTAGCCCCTCTATTAGAACGTTATGGGAATACAACAATCGATTTTTTACAACAATTGCCTTGGAAACGTTACAAGACAATAGAAGAAATTTTACAACCACAAGAAGTTACTGTTTAAATCTCTGACATTAAAAATGCAAGTAATCAATTTTATTCATCAACTTAAGTTAGAAGATATTCCAGAAGCAATCCAACGAGAAGGAATTCGTAGCTTAATTGATACTTTGGGAGCGGCAATAATTGGTCACAACACCAAACTTTCCCACATTGTGAATGAATATGTAGTGGCGACTTATGGTGGTAAAGGCGGGTTTTTATGGCTTGATGGTAGGGAAGTATCTCTACCTGCGGCAGTATTTGCTAATGGGATGACTACCGATGCTATGGGTATTTATGGAGGACATCCCCTCGCTAGGGGTACAGCTGGGGCTACTTTATTAGCTACTTTATTAACTACAGTTACCCCCAATGCTACAGGAAAGGAACTTTTGACATCATGGATTATGGGCTTTGAAATAGCTTTCAGAGCAGGAATAGCTTTAAATAAGAGAGATAGTAGTAAAGCTCATACCGCTTGTACTTGGAATATTATAGGTAGTGCGGCGATCGCATCTCGTCTCTTATCATTGAGTCCCTCTCAAACGGAACACGCTCTTGGTATAGCTGAATATGTAGCGCCTGTTGCACCCATTCCCAAAACCGTTGGTTATCCCACTATGGTGAGAACTGGTGCTGGTTGGGCAGCAATGGAAGGGGTTACCTCTGCATTGTTAGCTAGACAAGGTTTTACAGGATCGCCCACTTTCAATATCGAGGAAAAAGAAGTAGCCGATATTTGGGATGATTTAGGACAACATTGGCAATTATCTAAATCTTATTACAAACCTTATACCGTTTGTCGGTGGATGCAAGCTGGTATGGATGCGGCATTAGTACTTAGAGATCATCTGAAAGAAGATTTTAAAAGTATTACGTCTATCAAAGTTCATTCTTTTGCTGTGGCAACGAAGGAAAGAAATATGCCTATGCCCAAAAATACCGAGGAAGCTCAATTTAATCTTAAATTTGCAGTGGCGGCTATACTCGTTTATGGTGAATTAGGCAGAGCAACAACATTTGAAGCCGCATTTAAAAGTGATATTGTTGCTCATTTGTATGATTGTATAGAGACTATTGAAGAAGAAAAATTTACCAGTATTTATCCCAATCAGCGATTTGCCAGGGTAATTATCAAAACATACAGTGGAATGACTTATGATTCTGGTGATATTGAGGAAAAATGGGCATCAACTGAGCCACCCACGGATGAAGAATTAAAAGAAAAGTTTCGAGCTTTAACCAAAGGTGAGTTGTCAGAAAAACGAGCAACTGATTTGGAGGAAATGGTTTGGAATTGCATAAGTTTATCAAATGTAAGCAGTCTGCTGGAATTGATGAATCAACCTAACTTGAGTTAATTTAATTACAACCATTAAATAGACATCTCCAGAAAAGAGGGAATAGGGAGTAGGTATGAAGGGGGAAATAACTGATAATTTCTGTACGATTAAACTTACTCCATGCTTCACAGCCAAATATTTCACCTTATCAACGTAGATCTATTATTATGCGGTATAAGAGATTGCAGAAATTATGCTGCGGGATGTATTTAGTCGTTTGGGCGAACGTGAAATTACTCTTACAGTCAGCGATAAGTTTAAGGATCGCTTGGTAGAAGAAGGATTCGATCCTAGTTATGGAGCGAGACCTCTACGCCGAGCTATTATGCGTTTGTTAGAGGATGTTTTGGCAGAAGCGTTATTAGCTGGTCAGATTCAGGATGGGGAAAATGTTTATGTAGATTTAGATGAAAATGGCGAGGTGAAGGTTGTACCTGTAACTGCTAACGAACAACTTCCTGAGTTTGCTTACAGCAATAATTAATGTCAACGAAAGGTTGTCAACGTAAAATTTCTGAGAATAAAGAGTTGGGTTAAGCATTAGCATAACCCAACATTTTTATTTACAGCAGTTTTCATTTCAGTAGACCACAGTAGGGACGTTCCATGGAACGTCCCTACTTGGTTTTGGTTGTGAATATGTGGTTCATCAACTTGAAAAGCGCTGTAATATGATTTTAAATCGAGCGATCGTAATAAAAAAATCATGTTCATTAAAACCTACATTCCGCAAGACAAAATATAGTGTCAAACAAGGAATCAGGAGTCATATCATGTCCGGATAATCAGTGATGAAAAAGTTTTTGTTTGTAGTAAAGCTCTAGCTCGAACTTACAGATAGGGCTAGAGCTTTACTACAAACTTTAATTATATAGCAACAGCCAGGGCGATTAGGACATAGACTGATGATGAATCAAAGACCACGGAAACACTTTTCCCACTGTTCCCTGTTCCCTGCTATAATATCAAATCAGGTAGTATCGGTATAAAAAAGCAAAGAAACCGGGTTTGTATCAAATACTCTTGTACGAACGTTGCATGCAACGTCCCTACCATTGAGCTGCCACAAACCCGGTTTCTCATAACACTCTAAAGCCAGGGCAGAAATAATTGATAATTTCTCACTGCTTCCTACTCCCTGCTCCCTGCTTCCTACTCCCTACTCCCTACTCCCTGTTTTTCAATTTTTGTCTTAAGATTTCAATGACTTAAAGATTGCTTTAAACTCCTCAAAACTGATTAGATAGTCACCACTTGTGTCTGCTGCTTTAAACATCTCCCCAATTTGATCATGAGTAATATAGGGGTCGATAACACTGATATAATTTCGTAACTCACACAAACTTACATCCCCTGAGTCATCTGTATCAATATCTTGGAACATTTTACGGAGTTGCTCTTCTCGCCCAGCACCGATGTATGCTAGCAAACCAATACGTTCAGCGATCGCCTTCCACAACTGATAGGGGTCAGTGTGTTTCAGAGCATCTGCTTCGTCATCTTTAGTAATGCTATATTCTTGGCGAAGTTCTTGAACTAAGTTGCGAGTTTTTGGGGATAAACTCTTCAAAAGGTCTTCTAATACTTCATTGGATGTTTCTGTAGAAAATGCTTTCATTAAGTCAGCAACCCAGGTTTGATATGAGTCACTTTTTTGAGTATGTAAGATAGTTTCCAGGAGAGCTTCTCGATAGCTGTCCAACCGCAAAGTGTTTTCTTTACTCCGCAACTTACGAGGATCGAACAACTCAGGATCTTCCTGACCTAGTTCCGTTAAAATGGTATCGTGATCTTTATCGGAAATATTCAGTTCTTGCCGCATTTGCTTAAAGCTTTCCAAACTATTAGCGGGGTTTACATAACCCTCATAAATCGCATCTCGCAACATCCCTTTGTAAGTTTGCAGACGTTTTTCTTGGGAAAAATCAGGTAGAATTTTAGCAAGAACATAGACTTCATCTGCACTAAGATCGTCAAGCGATCGCCCTTCCAAAAACTTCGCGCTATCCAAATTCAGCTTTTTGAGCTGCTTTCGCAATCGACTGGCAAGACTTTCCCGTTGATAATGACTGGGAGTGCGCTGCCAAGTTCTATAAAGCCACAAGCTACTAAATACTGCCATTAAAACTGTAAATAGACCTGGCAAGGGTGATGGCAACAACTGAATAAAATTGTGCCCTCCAAAAACAAAGAAGAAATTGAAAATGAAAAACGTACACAAGGTAAACATTCGATGCCGAATGATTAAGGGGTCAGTCCGTTGGTGATGGCGATGCTGATAGGCTTTGTAAGTGTCTTCCAATGCACTACCAATACCTATAGCGCCAAAGGTAAATATAGCAAGAGTTATGGGTACTGCTAGAATTTTAGGAATGTCTACAGCTTGATCTAAGAAATAAAACCCAGGTTTGAGTAGATTAGCCAGTTGGTTTTCTTCGTGAGCCCAAGCCCCCGATAAATAATAATCCCAGCCCCCCGCATAAAGATAGTAATAGAAAAAATACCCAATTGTAATGCCAACATAGCCGTAGTAGAGCATTTGCTCCTGTGGGTTGCTTATCCCATCCCAATAGGACTTTTCAGCATCTATATCAATACAAGGGCTTTGACAGGCAACACAAGCACTCAATTCTTTACCTTCTTGACTTACCGTGCGACACATGGACTGGGTAATGAGTTTGCGATCGCCTTTGTGAGCAGTGCTGTTGAGCAATGCTCTTGGTTGTGCATAAATCTTTTGTACAGGAGCCATCGGACAAATATACTGACACCAAGACTTACCACCATAGAGGAAACCGACAGTTAGTGCTGCAAGAATGGTGAATGTTAAAAACAAACCTAAAGCCAAACGATCAGAGTTGACAAAAAGAATGCGACTACACAACCCTATAAAAAAAAGGCAAAATTGTAGGGAAAGATGATTCTGAGCTAGCCATGAATTTTTGGGAACTTTAACCAATTCTTTGCGGACTTTGCCTGTTGTAGGATTAATGCGATCGCGTTTACGTTCCCATCCCAAGGCACGAGGAATTTGTGAAATAAAGGATAGGGGACAAATGCGTCGCCAAAATTCGTGTCCTAACACAAACAAAATGAAAACACCAGAAGGGACGATAATGCCCCAAAAAATAGAAGCTCCCATTGGATATGGTATCTCTTCAAGACATTTTCCTTGTACCAGGACGCAGTTTTCTATATTAAGTTTGAACGGACTTACTAAATTGGAAGGTTCTGTTAGCTTACTGGATATTGGATCGTAGAATAGTGAAATAATAAGGAGGGACCAACCCAGGGTCAGTGCCCATCGTAGTCGATGAATTTTGATTTCAGAAATATTACCTAGCATCGCTAAAATTTTTTTTCTCGAAATATTTTGGTTTTAGCATTTAAGCATTTTTTATATTATGTCCGGTAGCATCGGTATTGTATAGGGAAGGTAAGGAAGAAGGAAGAAGGAAGAAGGAAGAAGAAATAAGGCAGAAGAAATAAGGAAGAAGGAAGAAGGAAGAAAAAACCTTACATAAGGTAAATATTTCCCCAACTTTTACACAAACGATACCAGCGGACATGATATTATTGGTAATATCAGACTGAAATGAATTTTGTATCCAACTTACCGAAAAATTGGGTTTAAAGCCTTTCCCTTTTAGGGGGACTTTGTGTTATGCTAGAAAAAGTGGAAAGGTATTCAACCACTCTAAAAACCTAGCTACTTAATCAGTAGCGCCATTTACCTTGAAAACTGCGGTCAGACCCCGCGTCGCCGTCAGCTCGCTTGCGGAATGCTGACCAAGAGAAGAGTTATGGGGTTTTGCACATCTATATGCTTGTGTATGGAAAAGCTCTAAGCAACAAGTACCAGAGAACCAAAGTTTTTGGTTTGTTTGAACTGTACCGTAGGGCATACAGGAACAGGCTCTTGAAATAGAGTAAACGCTTGGGGAGAGAACCATCTCTGGCTTAGGTATCGCTTGCGTATCTGATTTAAGTGGACTCATTGAACCAAGAATCCTGTTTTCAGGAGATTCTCCGCGCGTTTAGGCCGGAGAGTATGTCAACTAAGAGTAATGTTTAAGTAGGATTTGCTGAAAAAGTCTTTTGGGTTGGGGTAGGAGTCAACCCACCCCCACCCCTCCCAGGAGGGGAAGTCAGGAGGAAAAGGGGATGAGTGAGGAGGTAGGAGTCAGAATTATCCCTTGATTTTTCTGCCCAACTATGCGCCTAAAATACTCACTTTTTCAGCTTTTTGCTCTAAAAAGCAGGTACTTTTTTCGACCTAGAAAAGCCAAACAGTTTATGTGTCAATCCTTTGAGAATTAATCATCAAGCCCTAAGTAGCTGGAATTGAGATAAATTCTACTTTATAGCAGTCGAAGCAAAGAGGGCGGACATTTCTAAATCCTGTTTGCGCAGCATTCCGTAGGAAAACCCTTTGAAAGTTTACTATTCCCTATTCCCTATTCCCTATTCCCTAGCGCCTAGCGCTATACATAGACTAAATAATATTAACCGGAATTATTGCAACGAGAAATTAATTCCATTACTTCCGAACGAGTTAATTTTTCTTGCCCCATTGTTAAAATATCTAGAGTCGCATGAGCAAGGGTGAGAGGAATTTGACAAAAATTTCGTGCTGGTCCAGAAGGGAGAGAATTAGTATAAGAATCAGCTAATAAAAGATTACGTTGAGCATAAGCTTGCATATCTTTTGCAGTCCAACTATGAGGAAAAAAATCTACCCCCCTATCTAAATCTTCTGAATGGTTACGGAGAATATTTACTGCCTGTAGACCACGCCCAAATCCAATTGCCTGAGTACGATTAGTATTAGTATTATCATACCAATTCCATAAATCGGAGAGTAATAAACCTACTGCACCTGCCACACTAAAAGTGTAACGATCCAAATCTGATTCAGTGTGGATGGTCCAATTATTTTCAGCCCAATAAGCCATTCGGTCTGCCATTGCTGCAGTTACATCCCAAATCCTAGGTGCTATGGTGTCTGAAGCGAGTATAGCCCATTCTCCTACTCTTTTTGTTACTTCTGGTAGGTGACTAATATTTAAGTCTAACTTGTCTGAAAAGTTAAGGAAACTGGAGTAGTCAACTGCCTCCTGTAAAATAAGACTAATATTTCGTAACAATTTTGCCTTTGTGAAGTTATCTAGATTTGGATGATCCTCAATTTCATCAATGGCACGCATACAAAGATAAGCCGATGCCACAGCCTCTTTTAAGCCAGATGGTAGTTGACTAATAGGGATATAAAAAGTTCGGCTAGTTTCTTTTAGTATCTCTAAGGCATCTTTATCTTTGGATATATTCATCTATTAAACTCCTCACGGCCATTTTTAGTTTAGGGTATCAGTTTTCATGCTCCACTCTGAATTATTGGGGCATTCTGAACACTTAATAAGCATAAACTGCCAGTTTACTATAACTCTATTGACAATCTCTGGACTTACAAATTTCAAGTTTTATCCCTAAATGGACATTTAATCATAATGTCCAAAAAAAAAGTTAATAGTTCCTAGAGTTAACCCTAGGAACTATCTTTTGTAATCTCAAATAATTTAAACTATTTAGGGTTTGCTGAATAAGTATGAGTGATAAGGGTAGGAGTCAGAAGTCAGGAGTTAGGATAAATGGGAGCTATAGAGGAAGTAGTCGGAAGAATTGTCTGTTAATTTTTCTTTCCTAGTGAGCCTTTAATGCTAACTTTTTCAACCTAAAAGACCTAAAAGCTTGCACTTTTTCAAGACAATTAAAGGCTAAAATCTTTATCTGTCAATGCTTTGAAATTTAATCAGCAGAGCAATAATTAATATGTAAAAATATGGGGTATCTTTGTGTGGTACTCCTGCTCGCTAAGGCGTGAGAATATACATTTTTTTCCCACACTCACCACACTTCCTATACCATTACCAAATAATTAATAATTAATAGTTAATAATTAATAATTAAGAGTTGAAGCGTCAATAATTAATTATTCATTCAACAATTAAGGTTTAAAGCCTCCCATTGGATAGGGGATAAATCAAAAAAATTTCCTTTGATCCAATCCCCTTCTTTCAAGAAGGGGTAATTATTAATTATTAATTGTTCATTGTTAATTGCTGAATATGTACCCATTACTATGTACCAGTATCCTTTGTTTAATATCATGTCCGTTGGTATCGGAGCGTGTAAAAGTTGGGGAAATATCTACCTTATCCAAGATTTTTCCTTATTTTACTCCTTCTTGCTTCTTACTTCTTGCTTCTTACTTACCTTCTCTATACAATACCAATGCTACCTGACATGATATAAGTCCTGCTCATATTAC
This sequence comes from Dapis hubbardiae BLCC-M172, assembly GCF_050016015.1. Lineage (NCBI taxonomy): Bacteria > Bacillati > Cyanobacteriota > Cyanophyceae > Oscillatoriales > Microcoleaceae > Dapis > Dapis hubbardiae. The sequence goes on along the minus strand of NZ_JBNHEQ010000013.1, from coordinate 2,846 downwards.
TTGCTAATCATTTGGTCTAGTATCGGCAGTCCAAAAGCAATAATAACACTCACCACTAAACCTGCAAAGGCTTTTAATGCATCACTGAAAAGAATTTTACCAGTTTCTTTCATTTCACGATTTTGGAAATTGTGGGTTATTGCTATTTCTCTACCAGCTAAAAGACCGATAAATACCCAAGTTGTACTCATCGGTATATTGCTCCATTCTTTAAACAATAACAAAATTAATCCGTAAATAAAATCTACAATTGTTGCCGAACGAATATCTTGAGTATTAGTTTTACTGGTAACTATATGTTGAATTTCACCACCATTTATGTAGAAGATAAATGCTTGTAAGATTAATATCACAAAGATTGAAAAAAATAGCATTGAAGCATCAACATTTCGTGGCAGATATACAAAAATATTTGCCAAGTCTTGAATTAACCATTGACTCCACAAAAATGCTGTTGACATCCACTGCAAAGTTACCCATTGAATAGGTGCTTCTTTGTAGGGTGTATTTATAAATTTATTTTCTAAAGATTTTGTGGCAAACTTATAAACAAATATAGCTGTGACAAAAGCAACTCCATATCCAGATAATGATTTTATCAGCATATCTGTAATATTTTCAGGAGCAAAAACTGTGAGAATTAGAAAAGTTGTACTAACAGGAATTCCTGAATTTGTTAAAAACAGAAGTACAAGAGGAGGAACTATATAAACCCAAGTAAAATTTTCAGGAAAAGGAAATTTTTCTAGGCGACCATAAGCTACATCTCCACAATTTGTACTCCAGCTATAGATAAAAACTACCAGTAAAATTGAGGAAGCAAACAGCCATAGTACCCACCAAGGACGCTCTTGATTAGAACTTAAAAAAGTCCCTAGAGTTTGAATTGCATCGTTAGCTACAATCGAATATGATGCTAGGATAAATCCGACAAACATAAATACATATTGACTGTTCATATATTCCAATCTTGAAAATGTAGCAAATTCTTAAAGGGTAGGCTAATAAATCTTTATAGCGCTAGGCGCTAGGGAATAGGGAATAGGGAATAGTAAGCTGTCAAAGGGTTTTCCTAGGGAATGCTGCGCAAACAGGATTTATAAATGTCCTAACCTTTGCTTCGACTGCTATATATAGCAATCCTCCGCATATTCGTGGTAAAAATCTTACTGCTTTTTAGGGAACAGTGAACAGATGATAATTTCAATTTTTTTATTTACTTTTGAATTACCCGTAACCAATTTAGGATTGCTATAACTATCTTAAATTAAGCTTACCGAATAATTAATAATTAATAGTTAATAATTAGGATTTGATAGTCAATTAATTATTCATTCGACAATTCACGCCTTGAAGCGTCCTATTGTCATTAATAATGAATAATTAATAATTGACACGCCATAAAGAACCATGAGATAGTCTGTTATAAATTATGAATGTTCTACTCTAGATAATTATTAATTGTTAATTGTTAATTGTTAATTATTTAGAAGGGGTAATTATTAATTATTAATTGTATTGGCTGTCGCCGAAATGAACATTGTTAATTGCTGACTCCTCGGCATCAGACTTATTCTATTATTTTCATTTTTGAAATTATCCATTCTTTACGAGTTTTACCACAGGGTTCACTACTTTGACAATCGTTAATATTAGCTTCCTCATAAGTTAATTGAACTTTTTTATTTAAGTAATAATCCTGATCTGCACAAATTTCAAAGCTAGCTCTGGCATAATGTTCTTTACCATTTTCATCTATTAAAGTTGCATAACACATTAGGTCTCCAGTCACTAACTCTTGTACGATTCCCACTTTCAAAGAAGTGTCTTGAGCAATTGCACTTATTGAAACGATAGACAGAGAAATTCCAGCTAAGGAAACAACAGTCGTAATTTTTTTTAGCATAGAATTTGAGGAATTTAATTAATGGATAATTGATAATGGATAATTGATAATTACCTCTGGTTAAAACCGTAAGGGAATTGAATATTAAGTTTTCTTTTGGTCGATTGAATATGGCGAGGTTTCCCGAAGAGTGCAGAGCCGCTCCGCTAAGGCGATCCTATCCTAGGTCATGCTCCGCATTCATGTCGGCGACAGCCCCGCTTTTTTCCCTTAAAATGGGAGGCTAATAAAGCTGAATTATTTAATTAATAATTCTTGGGTAAATCTTACTAATAATAGCACAAAAAAATTAGCGATCGCCTATCAAAAAAAATGATAAAAATAAAATTATTTTACAGATAAAATAATCAAGTTAATCTCTGGTAAACTAAAAAAATAAACTATATCCATAGGGATTATTTTTAAATGACAGAAGCATTAAATGTACTGGGGGAAAAACTAGAAATTTGTTGCACTTCTCCCATGACTGGATTTTATCGAGATGGATATTGTCAAACTGGAGCATCTGATTTTGGTTCCCATGTTGTTTGTGCAGAACTAACAGCAGATTTTTTAGAATTTACTAAACGTCGTGGTAATGATTTGAGTACACCTAGACTAGAATATTCATTTCCTGGTTTAAAACCTGGCGATCGCTGGTGTTTATGTGTATCTCGTTGGAAAGAAGCGCTTGACTCTGGAGTTGCGCCACCAGTTGTTTTGTCAGCAACTCATCAAAAAGCATTGGAGGTTGTACCTATAGAGGTTTTGCAGGAACATTCACTTTTGAATAATTAATTATTAATATAGCAATTCCCAAGAAGCGTGAGGTACAAAATTCGTTTGTTTTAGGGAACAGGGAACAGGGAACAGGGAACAGGGAATTAGGTATGGAGGGAATAACGGATAGAAAAGAAATTAAAGAGCTTGTGTACCTCATAAGCTTGAGAAACGCTATAAT
>NZ_JBNHEQ010000012.1:0-26667 GCF_050016015.1 Dapis hubbardiae BLCC-M172 | reverse complement strand
AATAGGGAATAGGGAATAGGGAATAGGGAATAGGGAATAGGGAATAGGGAATAGGAAAAAAGTATTTTTGCGAATATTGAGATGCACCTAATTCAGAAAATCATACTTTCATTAATTGATAATGGATAATTATTTTTGTTTTCCTAGGCGACATGAATGCGGAGAATTCCGTCAGGAAAATTTTGCGGAAAGCTTTCCACAATAACTGCTGATAATTGCTATATTTTCAGAAGACATCTCCAATAATAAGAAATAAAATCAATTATCGTACATATAGCAATCCTCTAATATATTTGTGTATAAAAATCTTACCGCTTTTAGGGAAAAGCTCCAGAAGGCAACAGGCAACAGGCAGGAGTTTCAGTTTTTTTTGATCTACTTTTTGATTACCCGCAACCTATTTAGCGTTGCTATAAATAATAAATTGTTTCCCCCTGCTCTCTACTCCCTCTTTTCTGGAGATGTCTAGAAATTACCTCAAGTTTTCATAAGGAAATTTACCTTTTTTAGGGTCAAACCACTGCTGTAAAAGTTGGGTATTTCGATCACTAGCAATAGTCAGATCGACAAATTTATCCCAGTCTGGATTTTCCAATGGCAAAATACAACCATAATTTTCAAAAGTAAACGGAATTTTTGGAATTAGTGTAAAATCATTGAGATTTTTATTTTGTTGCCAAACTGCTCCTAATAACAAAATACCGTCACTAGCAATAGCATCAATTTTCCCCTCAGATAATTGATTAATTCCTTCTGCTCTATTAGAAACTTCTTGCCAATTTGCATTCGGATAAATAGGTCGAAATTCCTCTTCAGTTGTTGTGTCTTCTAATAAACCTATTGATATTTGTCCTCTAGCACCTTTGAGTGGATCAAACCTTTCTGCATCTGTTTTTTTTACTAATAATTGAATTCCTGTAGTGAAAAAAGGAATGGAAAAATCTACTACTTCTTCCCTAGCATTATTAATAGTTGTAGCAGCACAGACAATATCTAGTTTCCCATCTTCGATTAATTTAAAACGGTCTTCTAGAGATATTTTTTGCAAGTCTAGTTTAATTTTTTTACCCAACTCTTCCTCTAGACGTTGATGAATTAATTTAATTAATTCAACTGAATAACCTTCTAATTGATTGGTTTGATTGTTAATATAGCTAAATGGAACAGCATCACTTCTGACTCCCGCTTTTAATACACCCGTTTTTTGAATTTTCTCTAATACAGTTTCTGCCAAAGTTGGCAGAGGAAAACTAATAAAAAATATAGTGATTAAATAGCTAATTATTTGATTTAAACAGGAAACAGTAAGCAGAAAGCTGGAAGAAGATGAGTTAATCATAAAAATCAATATTAGGAAATAATTTTACAATTTTTGTTTTAGGGAATAGGGAATAGGTAGGTCTAATTAAACGTTAAAAAAATTGTAGGGGCGGGTTTAACTGAAAGGTTTGATATTTCCGATATAGTCCATTAAACCCGCCCTAAACTTGTTCCCTTTATTTATGCTCACCTACTTAATTCAGGAAACAGGGAATATAAAAGAACAAAAACAACTTGACCTCAGTAACTTGAGCAACACTATAATATAGGAAAAATAAAAAAATATTGTACCTTGTTAATATCAGGAACGGTTTAATAGTAAGTAGGTACACAAAATTAATTACCGAATAATTAAGGTTTAAAGCCTCTCATAATCAAGGAGAAACAATGAATTTATTTTCCTTTTATTCAATCCTCTTCCTTTTATGGAGAGGTAATTATCAATTATCCATTATCAATTATCAATTATTGAAACATCTATAAAATCTGAAGTATTTGCATTTTCAAGTTCCTAGATAATTAGAATAGGTAAATAATTTGATTTAGGTAGTTATTAAAAAAAGAAACTTACAAATATTTTAAGCTAGGAATAAACCAGAGAAAATAATCAATAAAAAAACAAGAAAATAGTATATTTTTTTACCTCAATCATATCAATGATTTTATACGCACGCAATATACTCAAGGTTTTCTATTTATATAAAAAATTTATCCAACTGATATAAGTATAAAAATTTGCTTTTTGATAAATATATTAATTTGGTTTAAAATTCTAGCGTTTAATTATATCATACCTGAGAATAAAATTTCTTGATAATTAGTTACAATTTGCTATTTAATCAGGGATTAAGATTAAAAAATCACCAAAAAACTGCTTAGGAGATAAGACAATGGCAAAGGTGATTTTTTATGAAAAACCAGGCTGCAAAAACAATACGAAGCAAAAGACTTTGCTAGAAGCAGCAGGTCATCAATTAGAAGCTCATAATTTGTTGAAGGAAGCTTGGACAAAAGATAATTTACGTTTATTTTTTGGCGATCGCCCAGTAGCGGAGTGGTTTAATAAAGCTGCTCCAAAAGTTAAATCTGGAGAAGTAGTTCCTGAACAAACTGATGCCGAAACTGCCCTAACAATGATGGTAAATGAACCATTATTAATCCGTCGCCCTCTAATACAAGTAGGCGATCGCCGAGAGGTGGGATTTGATGTTGAACTTGTTAATAATTGGGTTGGTTTAGAAGCGGTAGATGAGACTCAAAAAGCAAAAAGTGAGGAGTTGATGAGTCAAGACTTACAAACTTGTCCAAATAATCATCATCATTAGAGTTTAAAAAAACCTATTTTTATCTCTAAATTTGCCTAATCTCTCGTTAGCTAATTTTCTAGCGGGAGATATTCTCATTGTTTGTTAATGTACTTAACTTACAGCGCTTTTCAGATGAATAAACCACAATGTTTATCCTATTAATTATTGTTGGTAAAAATTAACCTATTTCATATTATGTAGATTTTTTAAAGGTTTTTGAGTAGGTACACCAACTGGACGGGGATAATTTATTGGGGTTTTACCTACTTTTCGTAAAGATATACAATTACGAATACTATCACTTAGAGGAGTTTTTAACTCCTCAATAGTCTCTATTTTTCCTCCTAAAATTTTGACAACTTCTGGTAAATTAGCTTTTTCATCAGTTGTGAAATTTCCCCGATATAAAATTGCAATCCCACCTATTTTTAATAATGGTAAAGCATATTCAGCACAGACTACTGTAGGTGCAACAGCTCTCAAAAGAGCAATATCATAAATTTCTCTATATTGAAATAGACGACCAATTTGTTCAACTCTGTTAGTTATAGTTAAAGCATTTTTAATTTTTAAATCTGCTAATGTAGTTTGGAGAAAATTAATTTTTTTGCGGGTTGAATCTAATAAAGTAACTACATATTTAGGTAAGGTAATTGCAACTGGTAATCCGGGAAATCCAGCACCTGTACCAATATCAATAACCTTTTTTTCTTCTTGCCAACTTATTTGATTTTCTAAGATAAACTTAATACCTCTGAGAGAATCCCAAAGATGTTTTTCCCAAAATTCTTCGGGATTAGTAATTCTAGTTAAATTTAACTTTTTATTTCCTATAATAATTAACTCATAAAGTTTCTGAAATTGTTGTTTTTGTTGTGCTGTTGGCTGCCAATTTAATGTTTCCTGCCAAACAGAATCCATTTCTGGCAAGATGTGTCTATTATTGTGAATATTCATGTTGAGGGAATAAGCAAGAATAAAACAAAAGATTCGATTTATTTGATTATAAGGTGAGGCGTAGCTATAAATATCTATAATCAGCTTTTTGCTCATCGGATTATGAACAAAAATAAAATAAAAAGTCAAAAATAGATAAAAATAAGCCTTTGATAAATTTCAAGCATAAGCCATTTTCGTTTATACTTATCTGATAGCCTCAAAAATATTCAACATAATAGATATTAGAAGTAAATACTATAACGATCTAGTTTTTATGACTATAGAAGTATATACAACAGAAGCAGCATTTTTGCTTAATATATCGACAGGTAGACTGCGAATACTACTTCAACAAGGCAGAGTAGTAGGTGCTTATAAGGTTGAAAGGTTATGGATGATTCCTCTTAACAACCGAGGAGTACCAGAAATTATACCTGGTCGTCGAGGTCCTGAAGGAACCTGGAATAAGGCTGAACGTACAGGCAATACTTTTGTTCATGTTCTACGAAAGACTATTGACTATAACCGAGATAATAAAACTTCTTATCCGGCAATTGCTGTAAAAGTTGGAGATAAAAAAGATTATTGCCACGCCCTAAAAATTGATGGACCTTGCCAAATAGTCTATCAGCCACACCAGCCTAACAAAAGTCAAGCAGGCGGTGCCCGTCTGTGGATTGAGGTTGAGCCACAACATCAAGTAGAACGAATTTATTTTTCAAGAGGAGATTACGGTCCGCCCCCGGAAGTGACTCAGCAGAGGCAAAAGAAGAAAGAAAAAAGTAAAAAGTCTTCTCAGAAGAAATGTTTGATAAAATCACAATCTTAAGTTATTTATCCTTTCTTTGAGACCCTATACTCCCCTGCCCTCCGCCAGGAATAATTCTTTTTCGTCAGAGAATATTTACAACCCTATATTTTTGGTTAACTAATCCTAGCAAGATGTAGGAGATTTCAAAGGATACTATTTTTCTAAGCGTGACAATAAATTGACCCTGCCACCTTCCCCACACTCCCCACCTATTACCTATTCTCCATCCCCTATTCCCTATTCCCTTTTTTACAAAGTTGACGATCGCTCTCTTGAACATGAGGATTGGTCTGTAAATAATCACAGACCCAACTACAACCTTTCTCTAACAAATCATCCAATGCCAAATTCCACAAAATCACAGTTTTATCTCTACTACCAGAAGCTAACAACTTACCATCAGGACTAAAACTTACACTCATCACACTATCTTTATGACTGCTCAAAGTTTTTAATAAACTACCATCATAAAGACTCCAGAGCTTAATTTTACCATCATAACTAGACGAAGCAATTACCTGACCATCTGGACTAAAACTCACACTGGTAATACTATCACTAGCACCTTTTAAAAAAGTTTTCAGTAACTCACCATTAATACTCCAAAGTTTTACCGTATTATCAAAACTTCCTGTAGCGATCGCCTGACCATCTGGACTAAAACTTACTGCTAAAATCCAACTTTTGTGGGCATTAATAGTTCTTAGCAGCACACCTTTATCAGTCCATAGTTTCACCGTACCATCATCGCTAGCAGAGGCGAGCATTTTACCATCTGGACTAAAACTCACACTACTAACCCATTCCTTATGTCCAAATAAAGTTTTCAGCAACTCACCTTGACGGTTCCACAACTTTACCGTTTTATCTTTGCTACTAGAAGCAATAATTTGATTATTTGGACTAAAGCTGACACTCATCACATGATCGGTATGTCCCATAAGATTGATATTTTGGGAGGTAAAATCAGGGGAATGATAATTTGTATTCAAATTCCTATCAAAACAAAAAGTTTCTATTGACTTTGAGAAACATCCTAGTCTACTAGAAACTTTGACTTGACTATCAAGGTTAATGTCAACCAAACTGCGATATTTTTCTGACTCAAAAGACTGATGTGGCAGTAGGGAAAAATTTATGCGAAAAAAGGGAATAAATTTCTTCAAAGGGACAAGACAAAAATTACCCACCCTCACAAAACAACTTAACTTACTAGCAAAATCATCTTTAATTTTTCCCTCTTCCCTGAAATATAATTTGCTTTTCTGATTCTGAGGAGAAAAAAGCTGATTATATTGGTCATAAGGTTGCCAATGTTGAGGAGCATCAAGTAATTCCCAGTTCCAGATTTTCTCTGGAGAATTGAAGTACCACAATTTTACTGTTTTGTCGCGGCTACCTGAAGCAAGAATCTGACCATCTGGGCTAAAACTTACACTTGTCACTCTCTTAGTATGCCCTCTGAGAGTATTAACTAACTTACCTGTGCGACTCCACAGTTTAATAGTATTGTCTTCAGATGCAGAAGCTAAGATTTGACCATCTTGACTGAAACTTACACCAAAAACTCTGAGTTGATGTCCTTTCAGAACATTCAGAGAACTATTTTTGAGACTCCACAACTTAATAGTTTTGTCATAGCTAGATGAAGCCAGAGTTTGGCCATCTGGACTGAAACTAACCTGAGTAACTATATCTCCATGACCCGAAAAAGTTTTCAAAAGGGTTCCATCTAAGTCCCAAATTTTGATGGTTTTGTCTTTACTGGAGGAAGCTATTGTTTTCCCATCAGGAGAAAAGCTGGCACTAATCACTTGTTCTGTATGTGCAATTATTGTCTTTTTAAGAATTGGTCTGTTTCGCCAAAAACGCCAAATTTTGATTGTTTTATCCCCACTTGCTGTTACCAAACTTTTACCATCAGGAGAAAAATTGACACTATTGACACTGTAGACTGGCGTACTCTGATTTCGATCTCCATGTTGTAAGGTTGCCAAAAGTTTACCATTGAGATTCCACAATTGTAATTCCCCATTTCTATTACCAGCAGCAATGATTTTTCCATTAGGACTAAAGCTAACCCATTGGATAGCTGCTTTGGTTTTAATTGTTCTCAGTAGTACACCTGTTTTGCTCCAAATTTTGATAGTTTTGTCTAGTGAGCCTGATGCTAATATTTTGTTATTGGGACTGAAGTCAACTGTTAATACTGATTTACGATGACTCTTGAGAGATAGAGGTTTCTTTTCTAGTTGCTGAAGATCCCAGATTTTCACTGTCTGATCGTCGGAAGCTGAAGCTAAATATTTGCCATCTGAACTAAAGCTAATTCTGCTTACTCCATCTGTATGATCTGTTAAGGTTTTTTGTAATTTGCCATCTCGACTCCATAATTTAATAGTTTTATCTGCACTAGCAGAGGCAATTAAGTTTCCTTCGGGATTGAAAATGACACTCCAAACTACATTACCATGTTCTTCTAAATGGTTATATTCGCTAACTTGATAAACTGCTTGCTGAAGAGAGGCTGCAATACGATATTCTGTATCATTTGATAGGTTATTTTCTCCTAATAATTGTTTAATTTTTTGCCATTTTTGACCTGCTCTGATACTTTCTATCAGAGCATCAAATTTATAACCTGAGAAAAATAATGCTTCTGAAACAGCGGTCATACTATTAATATCTGCCCGATGTTTTTCAGCAGTTACTACTTGTTTTTGAAATATTGTTTTCTGTCAAAAACCTAGTGTAGCGATGGTTGATAGTGACATTAATATAATTCCTACAATTGCTACTGCTAGTTGTCGTTTTAATACTATATTTAGTTGAGCTTGGCTAATTATTCTATCTGTTTCTGCCTGATTCTTTGCGATTTCAGATTGTTTTATTTCTAGTTCAGCCTGGTTTAATCTTTCTTCTAAGTTAAACCTTTTACGGATTGGTTTGACTATATAATCGTGAACTAGCTGGTAGTGTTTTTCCTGGAACTCTTTGCGGATAAATAATAATCCTGAATCTATTAATATTTCTAAAATTCAGTGAATCTGTTATCCACAAAACTAGAGGAAAACGGAATTTTTTCCTAAATTCATCTCTGACTTGATTAGTAGAAGTTAGTAGCTCATTTATCGCTTCTACTTTTTCTAAGTCAAATATCATTATTGCTGGTGGTTCGGGAAAATTTTCTAATTGGGATACGTTTAAAGGTTTATTGAGCCTGATATTATAGCAGTTTTCATGTTTTTTAGAGTACAGAGATTTGGGTTTCAAGGAATAAGGAAGAAGTAATGCAAGTCATGAAGTGAAAATCGCTATAAATATTACTAAAAGTCGTCTGCCTTGATTTTAAAGTCTATTAAATTCATTTAATGTCCTTAAGCTCTAATACCAATTCCCATGCATTAACGCTATACTTAGATCAAACTTCAGTTATTAAATAATTAAACTAAGGTAATTACTTTATTGTTAGTAGGAGAGTTCTTAGTTTTAGCAGTAATTTTAGCAATTCCCACAGATAATTCTGCTTCTGTTGAAAGTTCTATGGGAGTTTGTAAAACTTCTGATACTTCAGTAAATAGCTTTTGGAAGTAACCTGGTTTAATTTTTATTTTCGTTTGTTCCATACTTTCGCTGACTTGACGAGCGATCGCCAGCAAAATATCACTAATATCTACATCTCCCATATCTAAGTCTTCAGAAGACTCGAAGTAAACAACGTGATATCCATGTTTTTCTAGTTTATCTTTTAGTCGAAATAATTCAGTGGACTTACCACAACCGATATGTCCTGTAAAGAGTTGACAAGATGGCTGATTTTCAGATAAAAGTGTTATGGTCCTTTCTAACTTTCGGATAATGTCACTACCCCTGACGCTGGCAAAATCTATGTAATATTGTTGATCTTCAGGGTTTCCTACTATTAGAGTCTTGCTAGGGTTACAAGCCTTGTAAAATTTAATTAGGTCTAGTTCACTCAACACTTCTTTTCCTAATATATATAAACAAAGTAGTATTGTGTAATATTGTTGAGTGTTATTTTCCTGGATTCTTTTAATCTGGGCAAGAGGTATGTCAATACTTATGGGTCAAAGCATCAATAAATTATTACCCTAAAGGAAATAGAATGTATACCATTTGGTATCAATGCCAGTGATTAAGTTTTTTGAACAGGAGTCAGGAGATTGAGAGGGGTATATAGAATCCATTTGGGATCTATTTAGAATTTATAGATGGGGAGTGTGAAGAGTGTGGGGAGATGAGGGCGTTTTTCTAACTTTTTCCCCTCTGAGTATTTCTCAATCTCCTGACTTCTGTAGGGGTGATTTCCGTTTGTCATGCTCCTAAGGCACGCGTTTACGTTTGCAGAGCATTCCGAAGGAAAGTATTCCGGAACGGAAATCACCCCTACTCCTGAGGACTGAGCCAAAAACTCGCAGCTTTGCAGAGATACGCTTAGGGCTTCTATAGAAAAAAGGATGTACATAGTAATGGTATGGGGAGTGTGGGGAGTGTGGGGAGTGTGGAGAGTGTAGCGAGTATAGAAAAAAAATGTATATTTTCGCCATTACTATGCAGGACTATAGAAAAAAGCTTAAAAAATACTCATATTTTCCCCATATGCTCATATTCTCCTTCTCTTTTTAAATAGATTTCAAATGGCTTATATAAACAGAGAAGACAATCAATTAGATGATTTAGAATAAACACAACTTTTATTCCCTATATAGAACCCCTGAAGGTATTTATTTTTTTATACATGATGGGGGTGGGGAGTGTGGGAAGTATGGTCCGGGTGGGGAGATGGGAGCCGCTTATTCTACCTTTTTCCCCCTCTGAGTATTTCTTAATCTCCTGACTTCTGTACGGGCGTTAACGATAGTTATGCGAAGCTAACGGCCGTTTCGCGGAGCGACATGAAACGCCCCTACGAGGACTGAGGAATGAGCAAAAAACTCGCAACAAAGCCCAAGATACGCTTAGGGCTTCTATAAATCATTTGAAAGAGCAAAAAAATCAATATAGCGTTTTTCAGTAAGCGTGAGGTACACTTTATCTCTTTCTTCCCTGTTGCTTGTTGCCTGTTGCCTAAAGCCTAGAATTTTATACCTCACGCTTTTTGGGAATTCCTATACATAGCATTTCTCACTCTTTCTGAGGTAAAATTGTTTTTCTCCTACCCTACTCCCCATTTCCCCATTTCCCCATTTCCCCATTTCCCCATTTCCCCATTTCCCCATCTTCCCTAGTCCCTAGTCCCTACTGCCTACTCCCTAAAACCAAGGAATTTTGTACCTCACGCTTCTTGGGAATTGCTATATTTCTAATTGAGAATAAAAAAATATGTAATTAAATTATATAATAATTATCCTGAAAAAAAAGATAATTTTTCAGGATATTAATTAGTAAATAATACCACTTATCAAACATTTATACTTGAAGGTAAAAACTAACTTATACTTTATTGTTTTTTAATATTATTTTGAATAAATCTTACGAATAATAAGCACTATTAATAGAGTTTATCGGAAATGTATAGCAATCTTATGTGAGTTGTAAGATTTTAGTGCTAATTATGAGTCAGGAGTCAGGAGTCATAATATAATCAGAATATAAAAGGATTAAGGATTTTAGTTCATCTTAAATGTTCTTTAATATCTCATAAATCATTCCTAATTGCTATATATTTAAGGGTTGGGGAGAACTTACGAAATAAAAAATGGTATCAAATCTATTAATTATGACTCCTGAATTCTAAGAAATAGCCTAGCTATTTGTACCAAACATTTATAAATTTGTATCACACCTAATACCTTGTTTGAGGATATTTAGCAAACTTTTTGATATTTAGTATAAATTAAGTAAATGGCTAATAGTATTGGATCGGTTTCTCAATCAGATTTAGCGAGTCGGCGACAAACATTACGCCGTCAACGACGTTTAAAATTAGTAATTATAATCTGGCAAATACTAGCAGTTAGTGGTTTAGCATCAGGTCTACTATGGGCAATTAGTCAGCCAATTTGGCTAATAACTAAACAAGAACAATTAACTGTAGAGGGTAATCAATTGCTTTCAGACAGAGCAATATTATCTCTAATCACTTTAGATTATCCTCAATCTCTTTGGGGAATTAAACCACAAATATTAGCTCAGAATTTAGAATCACATAGTCCAATTGCTAAGGCAAAAATTAGTCGTCATTTATTTCCTCTGAGTTTAAGGATAGAGATTACAGAAAGACGCCCTGTAGCAATTACTCAATTCAAAAGCAAGGTAGGAAATGGTAACTCACAAAAAATGGGATGGTTAGATGCTTATGGCAACTGGATACCTCTAGAAAGTTTTTCTGCTCTAGAAAGAACTGGATCTTTACCTACTCTAAAAGTAATTGGTTTTACTGAACAATATCGTCAATATTGGCATCCTCTATACCAAAGTTTAAGTCGTAGTCCTGTTAAAGTATTTGAGATTAATTGGGAAGATCCAGGAAATTTAATTCTGACAACTGAGTTAGGATTAGTACATCTCGGACAGTATAGTTCTCGATTTAGCGAACAATTAAATGTCTTAGACCAGATGCGAGAATTACCGAATAAAATTGATATTCGGCGAATGGCCTATATTGATCTAAAAAATCCACAATCTCCTTTAATTCAGTTACCGAATAAATCTAGAGCAATTAAAATTCAGTCAAATTAAATCTATAAAAATTTCTAATTTAAAAGTATTTTGAGAATTAGCCTTGAGTTACAAAAAAACTCTAAGGTTAATTTAATCCTATTTTTTTTCAAACTAATAAAATAGTTATCAAAGGTGACTAATGGTAATCTTCAGAAAACTTTCAATAATTAATAATTACCTCTTCTGTAATAGAAGGATTGATTAAAAGGAAATTTTTTTCCCCTGTAGGGCGACAGGCCGTGGCACAGTCAAGGATAAGCTTTAAACCTTAATTTTTCGGTAAAAATATATCAAAATTTTATTAAAGACGCTTCTGTATTAGGAAAGTTCCCAAAAAAGCAAAACGAATAAACAAATGAATAAACATAGTTCGGTTGTTGGATTATAGTGCAACATATTTTAGAATATGATTGATTAATCTCTGCCAAGAGCTATCCTGGTAAGCTATAAACTAACTTAGAGTAAAAAAAACTGTATATCTACCATCCCCAATAATGATAGTGAATAATCAACAAGGGGTCAATAATGAAAGTCCCCAATCTCAAGGACAAGGAAGTTTTCCATTGCCAAAAAAAGTCTCTAATCCATTTCGTAATAGCCCAGGATTGTATGGAGAACAAGATTATGACCCCAAAGGTATAACAAAAGAAGAATCCAGGAGTGATGATATCGTGCCAAGCAATGCGGCAAAAATCAAAGTAATTGGTGTGGGAGGGGGTGGCGGCAATGCTGTTAACCGAATGATTGCTAGTGAGGTCTCTGGTATAGAATTTTGGACGGTTAACACAGATGCCCAAGCCTTAACTCTGTCCCATGCTCCTAAACGCCTACAACTTGGACAAAAGCTGACAAGAGGCTTGGGGGCAGGGGGTAATCCTGCTATTGGGCAAAAAGCGGCGGAAGAATCTAGAGATGAAATAGCTAATGCTTTAGACCATCCCGATCTAGTGTTTATTACTGCTGGAATGGGAGGCGGTACTGGTACTGGTGCTGCTCCAGTTATTGCTGAAATTGCTAAGGAGGCAGGGTCTCTAACAGTAGGGGTTGTGACTCGCCCTTTTACTTTCGAGGGACGACGCCGAATTACTCAAGCTGATGAAGGAATTACTGCTCTACAAACTAGAGTAGATACTTTAATCGTAATCCCTAATAATCGCTTGCTATCTGTTATTAATGAACAAACTCCTGTACAAGAAGCTTTTAGAATTGCAGATGATATTTTGCGTCAAGGTATACAGGGGATTTCAGATATTATTACTGTGCCGGGATTAGTAAATGTTGACTTTGCTGATGTTAGAGCAGTTATGGCTGATGCTGGTTCGGCGTTAATGGGAATTGGTATGGGGTCTGGTAAGTCTAGGGCAAGGGAAGCAGCTAATATGGCAATTTCTTCTCCTTTGCTTGAGTCTTCTATTGAAGGAGCAAGAGGAGTTGTGTTTAATATTACTGGTGGTACTGATTTAACCTTACATGAAGTTAATGCTGCTGCTGAGATTATCTATGAAGTTGTCGATCCTAATGCCAATATTATTTTTGGGGCTGTAATTGACGATAAACTTCAGGGAGAAATCAAAATTACTGTCATAGCTACTGGTTTTAGTGGGGAAGTACAAACTCAACCTACCCAGGAAAAGGTACAACCAAGAAGACCAGTAACGAATCCTACTCAAACTCCTACTCAAACTACTGAGCCACAGAAAAAATTACCAGGATTAGATATTCCTGACTTTCTGCAAAGGCGACGCACTCCACCTACTAATAGATAGTTCATTAATGGATAATTACCTCTGATTAAAACCGTAACAGAATTGAATATAAGGAAATATTATTTCTTTTTCTCCTTTATCCTTAAAATAACAGGCTTTATACCTTGATTTTTCGGTAAGATGAAAGCAAAAGAGATTTCTGGATATAGAAAAGGAATAGGGAATAGGGAATAGGGAATAGGGGGATAAAATTGTTGGTTTTATATTAAAACTAATAAATCTAAGTTCCTATACAAAATTAATTACATATTCTATTAACTTCCTGTTGCCTTTTACTTGTTTCTTGTTGCCTGTTGCCTGTTCCCTCTCTCAACTAGGAAATTCCTGAAAGCACTACTATTTATTATATCAATTGTTATGGCTGATTTGATGGCATCAAGTATTCCTGTTGCTTTGACTATTGCTGGTTCTGATAGTGGCGGTGGAGCAGGTATTCAGGCAGACTTGCGTACTTTTGCTTTTCATTGTGTTCATGGTACAAGTGCTTTGACTTGTATTACTGCTCAAAATACTTTGGGGGTAAATAGGGTTGATGCTTTGTTGCCAGAGGCAGTTAAAGCACAAATTGAAGCTGTTGTTAAAGATATAGGTGTCCACGCGACTAAAACAGGAATGTTACTGAACCAAGAGATTATTTTGGCTGTAGCTGAGGTAGTGGAAGCTTTAAGTTTAAAACAATTGGTGGTAGACCCAGTAATGGTTTCCCGTGCAGGTGTTCGGTTGATTGATGATTCGGCGGTGGTAGCTTTACGGGATTTTTTACTACCAAAGGCCAGTATTGTTACTCCTAATATTTATGAGGCTGAGATTTTTGGGGGTTTAGATATTAATGATATTAATGATATGCAACTGGCAGCTGAGAAAATTTACAATTTAGGGGTAAAGACTGTTCTGGTAAAGGGGGGCGCTTTGAAAAATAATTTTCGAGGAGCAGATGTTTGGTTTGATGGTGAGCGTTTTGAAATTTTAAGAACTGCCACAATTGAGACTAATAATACTCATGGTACTGGTTGTACTCTCTCAGCAGCAATAGTAGCTAATTTAGCCCAAGGAAAAGATTTATTTTCTGCTGTTAAATTGGCTAAGGATTATGTCACAAATGCTTTAAAATATGCTTTGAAAATTGGTCACGGTCAAGGCCCTGTTGCACATTTTTTCCCTTTGTTATTAAACATTTAGAGTAGTTTGTAACTTGATGAGTTAAAGAATTTTGCTGGAGTAGGGAATAGGGAATATAAGAAATTTGGACAGTTATGTTAAGATAACTCTATCTCATCAACCTGAAATAAAATTTAATTAATTAAAATAACCGTTTTTGATGGCGACAAGAAAATTAGTTAAATAGTTAATGTTATTAGTCAAAATTATTCTAATTCCAAAACATCATAAATTTGCAGAAAATGGCTATTTGTAAATTACTAACTATCAGCCATTTCCAGCAAAATAACAACATATATTTATCTTCTTGCAGCCCCTAGGCGATAGTAGCGATCGTGATGCCAGCTATATTTTTTACTGCTGTCTTCTTCCAAATCTGAAGAAGATGCTTTTTGAGTTTCTTCTACAAATAAAGGAGTTGAGTTTCTCAGAAGATCTCTTTGTACTGCAGCAAAAGCATGACGTACTCCTGCAACAATCTGCTTTTGATAATCTTCTTCTGCTTTTTTTGTTTGGAATTTCCAACCTTCCTTACTGGAAGCATATAGGGGCGGAAGACGATTCAGAGCATAAGTTTCTACATCAGCTCGCTTAATATATTTGGCTAACTTTTGAGGCAGTAAAGTAATTTGACGATTTACTTCATCTGCTACCATCTGTTCCATAATATTTATATATTTATTTTTAGAATTAACTAGCATAATTATTTTCCTCTCTCTTTCTGATATACTTTTTTTTTGACTGAAATTATAGCTGTTTTAACCTTAAGTTTATGATTAGAATGCCTCAATTAATTAATTAATTTATTTATTTCATTCAAATAACTACTACTATATAGTATTATTATTCTTTAGAGAGTAGAGATTTGATTATTAGGAAATAACAGTTACGATTAAGTCTTCTATCTTTTTAATATCTTGGTTGCCAGCTAAATATCCAATGCCTCGATGCAAATGCAGTCTAAATTGGGTGGCCAAAGTTTCTTGCTCTATACCTATTTCGTCATTATAGCAACGTTGCTTAAGAGCTAACAATAATATGTCAGAAAATTTCCCGCCAAAAATTCTCCATGTTAATTCTAAATTGCTATCAGCAGGAATTGGCACTGGAGAGGGAATACTTGATTCTGCTAAAGAACAACAGAATGCCCAACGGCAAAGGATATTCCACTGGTCAATTTTAGTATTACGTTTAAGCTTGCTTAACTGTTCTTTGGCTACTTGAGAAAGTCGTATTCGTTCAATTGGTGGTTCCATAAAAGGTATTAGATATATAGCGTTTTTATCTGGGATGTGGAAATTGAGTGCTATTAAAAAGGGAATAGGGAAGAACGGAAACAGCATTAAATAGTAGCTTTCCACAAAGATTTTTTGGTACTCAATAAGCGTGCTTTTTTCTTACAAAACACTTCAATATTTATTGATGGCTCCAATAAGTTATTTACCGAAATAATTAATAATTAAACCATTAGATCATTCACGCCTTTAAGCCTCCCCTTTCAAGGGAAAAAAAATAGATATTTTCCTTATTCGTCAATCCTCTCCCTTTTAGGGAGAGGTAATTATCAATTATCAATTATCACTTATCAATTAATGAACTGATATTTATTCAAAAAATATAGCAATCAAATGTGATAATTTTAATATTCTTTGTTCCTTCAAAGTCGACAATATCTCATAACTAAAATAAGATTGCTATATTTAGATACTATTGATACAAATCAACATTTATATCTTTATATCTATAGTTAAAGTATTTTACTACTATATTTAAGTATAACCTAAACTTAATCTGTCAATCCTAAACTTTTGTAACAAATTAAGTATATGCTTAAAACCTACATTAATACTGGAAAACTTTGCAGATAAAGTATATCAGCAACCCTCAGAAAATTTGCTAGACAAAATAAGGTTTTTATATTTATAGCAATCTAATCTAATTTAATTTCTGAACAGAACTCCTTAATTTTTCCTAATTTCCCAAAAGTTACAGTTAATTCCAAGCATAATAAATATAAATATGAAGACCTCGCCCGATTGGGCGGGGGTTTAAATAAACCTTTGTAGCACAGGCATCTTGCCTGTAATAGCTGTGCCTCATGCTATCTGGAAATCCGCTGTATCAAATTATTTCGTATTTTTCTCTATTCTCAGTAATAGCTTTTCCCTTTTTTCATTAATCCTAGTTGAAATTTAAAATGAAAATACTATATAGCGTTTCTCAAGCTTATGAGGTACACAAGCTCTTTAATTTCTTTTCTATTCCCTGTTCCCTGTTCCCTGTTCCTTGTTCCCTAAAACAAACGAATTTTGTACCTCACGCTTCTTGGGAATTGCTATATACCGACTGACAATGAGATTACTAATGGTAGTTATTTGGAAAGGTTGGAGAAAACAATTTCTATGGCAATAGCAGAAAAAAATATTTTAAATATCTGTTAAAATTAGTGCAATTGATAAATTTTGCATAGTAAATGTTAATTTCAAATTTACATAATTTTTTGACTTATCCTATTAATAAAAAATCGTATCAAGGGGTGATATTTTGGTTTAGTCTTAGCATTACTTTTGCTATGGTTTATGGTTTTTTGGCACTGAAAAAAGCTTTTGTTAGTAGTCTTAGTGTTCAAGATGATGCTAGACAACATATTTTTTGGATGCAACGTTTTTTTTATCCCGATTTATTTCCTAATGATCTAATTGCTGACTATTTTCAGTCAGTTGCTCCAGCCGGATATACTTGGCTTTATAAAAGTGCAGCATTTATAGGAATTAATCCATTTATTTTAGCGAAAATTATTCCTTTTATTTTAGGTTTAATCTGCACCTATTATATTTTTAGAATCTGTTTGGAAATTTTACCAGTTCCTATGGCAGGATTTATTGCAAGTTTGGTAATGAATCAGGCTATTTGGATGAAAGATGATGTTGCTTCGGCGACTCCTAGAGCTTTTGTTTATCCTTTTTTTCTGGCTTTTTTATATTATTTAATTCGTGGTAATTTAGTCAGGATGGGGATAGCGATCGCTTTGGTGGGATTATTTTATCCACAGTATGTTTTTGTGGGTTCTGGAATGTTAATTTTGAGGTTAATTTGCTGGAAAGATAGCAGGCTTCAATTATCATTAGAAAAACAGGATTTTTTACTTTCTGGAGTTGGTTTAAGTACGGCTTTTTTGGTTTTATTACCTTATGCTTTAAGTTCTTCGGAATTCGGACCTGCTATTAGTCGAGAAGCGGCGATGAAGTTAAGGGAGTTTTATCCGAATGGAAGGAGTACATTTTTTCATGTTCATCCTAAAGATTTTTGGTTAACTGGCAAACGTAGTGGTATGTTTCCTAAGTCTTTATTTACTCCTGCTACTCAATGTGCGGGGTTATTATTGCCGTTTTTATTGTCTTTTGGTTCTGCTTTTCCTTTAATTAAAAATATTACGAGTCGTATTTGGTTATTGGTGCATTTATTACTGTCTTCTTTGGGAATGTTTTTTATTGCTCATGCTTTACTTTTTCGACTACATCTTCCGAGCAGATATACAGGGTTAAGTTTCCGCATTATTATTGCTTTGGCGACGGCGATCGCTCTGACTTTGATTATTGATTTTTTGTTTGATTGGGCGGAAAAGATAGAAAAGTCTGCTATTAATTTTCGGGCTATTATTTCTTTGGTTTTAACTGGTTTAATTCTGGCTTCTTTAGTTTTATATCCTGCTTTTGTGAAGGGTTTTCCTCTGGTTAAATATAAGGTGGGAAGAGCTACAGATTTATATGATTTTTTTCGAGAACAACCTGATGATATTTTGATTGCTTCTTTGGAGGAGGAGGCAAATTTATTGCCTACGTTTGCTCAACGTTCTATTTTGTTGGGTAGGGAATATGCTATTCCTTATCAGGTTGGTTATTATAGTCAGTTTCGCCAACGTGTTATAGATTTAATTGTTGCTCAATATAGTTCAGATTTAATGGATGTGAAAAGTTTTATTCAAAGGTATGGGATAGATTTTTGGATGTTACATCGTGGTGGTTTTACGCCGGAATATGTTGAGGATAATAGTTGGTTAATGCAATATGAATCTGCAAAAGAGGCGGTTACTTTTTTGCGGTTGGGATATATTTCTGCTTTGGCAACGACTATACCTATTTGTACTGTTTTTCAGAATGATAGTTTATTTGTTTTGGATGCTAATTGTATTTTGGGGAAGGGAGTAGGGAGTAGGGAGTAGGGAGTAGGGAGTAGGAGTTTGGTCTCCAAACCCAAGAGTTTAGTAGTGAACTGTTTTATCTAAAATTATGCAATGGCAAATTTTTAAGATACAACTTTCTCTTGCCACAATGGAAATTCATTTTCTTCAGCACCCCGGCAGAGGTGATGGGTAGTGAAAATTTCCTTCTATTGCGTATAGAGCAATAGTTGATTCATTTTCTTCAGCACCCCGCCAGAGGAGATGGGTAGTGAAAATTTTTCTTCTATTGCGTATAGAGCAATAGTTAATTCATTTGCTGAAGCACCCAGCCAGAGGTGATGGGTAGTAAAATTTTCCTTCTATTGCGTATAGAGCCATAATTAATTCATTTCTTGAAGCACTCCGCCAGAGAAAATGGGTAGTGAAAATTTTCCTTCTATTGCGTGCGTATAGAGCAATAATTAATTCATTTGCTTAATCACCC
Source organism: Dapis hubbardiae BLCC-M172 (assembly GCF_050016015.1). NCBI lineage: Bacteria > Bacillati > Cyanobacteriota > Cyanophyceae > Oscillatoriales > Microcoleaceae > Dapis > Dapis hubbardiae. The sequence continues at coordinate 8,015 of NZ_JBNHEQ010000012.1, read as the reverse complement.
AGTCAGATTTAGATGAGTAGTAAAAAGAAACTCGTTAATCCATCCGTACATCCGTGGCCAAATTCGTGTCTAGCTTTTGATGGAAAATTTAACACTTATCGCACCATTTTAGCTGTGTCTGTCTACTACAAGATAGGTAAAACTTACCCTAAATATTCTCGAAATGGTTGCAAAATAATTCCTAAAATTTTATCAACTTCTTTGACGTAACTGATAACTGATAACTGATAACTGTATAAGCGATCGCCTCCATATTCTTGAATGACTTTTTGAATTATTTCTCCATATTTTTCTACTTTATCCATTGTTCAATTTTATCTTTTTCTGGATGATAAATAATTAATTTAATCTGCTGATTTTTAATTACAAGTTGAATTAACTTTAGTTTAAAAAAGTCTTCATAAGTTGTCTTAGGAACAGCTAAATATAATTCACGTTCTGGTTCTTTTTGATTTAATACGGTTTGATAATTAATAAATTGCCCTAATGCTTTGTGAAATTCAGAAATTGGCGAATTACTAATAAAACTTTTCTCTTCAACAGCAATTTTTTCTCCTGCTGAAAGAGCAGTAATGAGTTTCTCTGCACCTAGATTGATATAAATTTCTACTTCACCAAAATCTAAATGTAAAGAATAATTTGTAATTATCCATCCCTCTTTTTCTAATCCTAATTTGACAGCATTGTGAAAAATATCTTTAGCAGGCATATTTAGTGATTAGATTGAAAAAATAGTAGTTAATTGAGTAGTAGACTGTTTTATCTAATAGCCCGGGTTTTTTTCAGGAGCTTCATAGAATGACAATGTTCGCGGTTTTCCAATCAATAGCAATGGATGGAAAGACTTGATGAGAGAATAATCAGTATTTGTGGGAGGCTCCAAAAGATGAAAATATTTCTGGATATTGTTCCTCAGAAAAATTCCTGAATATTTGACTGTCTTTTACCAAGGAAATTAGGTTGAATAAAAAGTCATGCGTATAGGCGAGTAACAAAATTTAAATTTGATCGTATCAAAATTTTGGTGAGGATGCAAGGGAAAATTCTTTGAGGCGCGATTTTTTTTTCGGAAGCTTCATAGAATGAAAATGTCGTTTGCTTTCCACTCAGCAGGAATGGATAGAAAGATTTGACGAGGGAAAAAATCTTTGCGGAGCTTCACAAGATGAAAATATTCCTGGTATTGGGGGTTGGTGATTTTAGCTATGATTCTGTTTTAATAGCGATCGCCTAGATGTAGATAAATAGTGGAATTTTCTACTATTGTGTAGGTCGCAATAGTAATTGCATTTTATGAAGCTCCTGCCGGATGTAGGTGGGTAGTGGAATTTTCTCTACTATTGCGACCTACGCAATAGTATATTTATTTCCTCAAGCACCCCGCCAGAGGTGATGGGTAGTGAAATTTTCTACTATTGCGTATAGAGCAATAATTAATTCATTTCTTTAAGCACTCTTAAGCCATAATGATTTTGATAAATAGCTAGGGAAGCGTAGCACACCAATCAAAATATTTGGCAGAGGTGGTGCGTTACATTTAATTAACGCACCCTACAAGATGGCTTAAATTAATTATTTAAACATTCAAAAAAATCTCAGACAACTCTAAATCAAAGCCGCCATCTTCACATCATTAGTTGCTAATAACTCCTGTAACTCATCAGAGTCTACAGTCTCCTTATCAACCAACATTTCTGCCAACTTATCCAAAACATGACGGTTGCCTACTAAAACTTCCTTCGCACGACGATAAGCTTGGTCTACCAAATTACGAACCTCATCATCAATAGCAGCAGCAGTTTCCTCAGAAAAATCTCGTTCCGACATAATATCTCTACCTAAGAACATATTACCATTCTGACGACCAAGAGCCACAGGACCGAGGCGATCGCTCATCCCAAAGCGAGTCACCATCTGGCGCGCTACACGGGCGACTTGCTGCAAGTCATTAGAAGCACCAGTTGTCACCTCTTCATCACCAAAAACAATTTCCTCAGCAAGACGACCACCTAAAGCAACTGCCATTTGATTTTGGAGATAAGCGCGGGAGTACAAACCAGAGTCCATGCGGTCTTCACTAGGAGTAAACCAAGTTAAACCACCAGCTCCACCACGAGGAATAATACTAATCTTCTGTACTGGGTCATAATCAGGCATCAACGCTCCAACCAAAGCATGACCAGCTTCGTGATATGCTACTAATTCCTTACGCTTTTCACTCATTACTCGGTCTTTCTTTTCTGGACCAGCTAATACCCGGTCAATAGCATCATTAACTTCGTCCATAGAGATTTCTGTTAAGTTGCGACGAGCTGCTAATATAGCACCTTCATTCAATAGATTAGATAAATCTGCTCCAGTAAATCCTGGTGTCCGACGGGCAATTTTTTCTAAGTCTACATCTTTGGAGAGACTCTTACCACGAGCATGAACGTTGAGAATTTCTAGACGACCTGCATAGTCGGGGCGGTCTACTACTACTTGACGGTCAAAACGACCGGGACGAAGTAGGGCAGCGTCTAAAACGTCGGGACGGTTAGTAGCAGCAATAATAATGATACCTGTGTTGCCTTCAAAACCATCCATCTCGGTGAGTAGTTGGTTGAGAGTTTGTTCTCTTTCGTCGTTACCACCACCTAAACCAGCTCCTCTTTGACGACCTACTGCATCAATTTCATCTATAAATACGATACAAGGAGCGTTAGACTTGGCTTGTTCAAATAGGTCGCGGACGCGGGAAGCACCTACACCTACGAACATTTCTACAAATTCTGAACCGGAGATGGAGAAAAATGGTACTCCTGCTTCTCCAGCAACTGCTTTGGCTAATAGGGTTTTACCTGTTCCGGGAGGTCCTACTAATAGTACGCCTTTGGGAATTTTGGCTCCTATTGCTGTGAAGCGATCGGCATTTTTGAGGAAGTCTACTACTTCGGTTAGTTCTAGTTTTGCTTGTTCGATACCTGCTACATCACCAAATGTTACTTGGGTTTGAGGTTCCATTTGAACTCTAGCTTTGGATTTACCAAAGTTCATTGCTTGGCTGCCTGGTCCACTTTGAGCGCGACGTAGTAGGAAGAATAATCCTACTAATAATAGGATAGGGAAGAATAAACTGCTTAATGCTCTGACCCAGAAACCTTCTTCATTCTGAGGCATTACTTCTATATTTACCTTGTTTTGAGTGAGAATGTTAATTAGGTCAGGGTCATTGGGTAGGTTAACTAGGACTACGGTTCCATCAGCTACTTTTACTCTGGCTACTGTCCGGTCAGCGGTTATACTGACTTTATCTACGTTATTGCTTTCTACTTGCTGAATGAATTGACTGTATTTCCAGGTTTCGCGAGTTTGGGGTTGTTGATCGAAGAATGCTGTTGCTAGGGCTATGACTACTATTGCTAATAGGGCATATAGGCCAGCGTTTCTCCACCTTTTATTATTCACAGGGGTTGATCCTCCTAGTTTTTTATGGTATGGGGACTATATTATTAATCCTGTTATATTAACTTATGTTAACTTATTTCTCATATAATACCACAGTCCTAACCATAGCGCTACGGGGAATTCATTAATTGATAATTGATAATGGATAATTGATAATTGCCTCTGGTTAAAACCGTTACGGAATTGAAGATCAGGAAATATAGCAATCCGCGCATAGGTTGCGGGTAATTAAAAAGTAAATAAAAAAGTTGAAACTCCCACCTGTTACCTATTCCCAGTTAAGTGTGCCCTAAAAAGCAGTAAGATTTTTGCCACGAAGATATTAGAGGATTGCTATATTATTTCTTTTTTTCCCCTTAAAAGGGGAGGCTTTAAACCAGAATTATTAATAATTCGGTAAGAAGTAAGCACCTACACAGAATTGATTTCTTACTCTAATTCTCTGGAACTCTTGTAGTAAAAAGGTTTCAATTTGGAAAAATGTGTAATTAATTTTGTATATCTGCTTAATACGACTTTGAAAAAAGAATGCTACAAAAAGGTATATCTCGCTCAGATATGCTTAAAAATAGCTGCTCCAATTTATTTAAGATAGTTATTTTTATCGTTTTCCACTTTATTTTTTATGTTTACCCATTCTTGCTTCTTCTTTCTTAACTTTACAATAGGATTGCTATATCTGAAAAAAAGTTATCAAAAACTGGCTGGGGAGTTTTCTATAATTCTGAGAGAGAGGAAAATGATAGAGGAATATTTGTTTTGCAAAATCAAGGATTTAAACCCATATATTTTTATGGGTTATTAGCATCTCAAAGATATAAAATTTGTACTTCAATTTTTTTGCTAAGAGATGACTTATTGTTGGATTTAAAATTACCAAGCTAAAAAAATCTTGTTTGGGTATTTATCTTGGTTAAGGTGAGGCAATGACTAAAAGAGAAAATAAAAATCAAGGTAGTCAAGATAATCAGATTTTGGCTTGTTATGAAGCTATTAAGAATCAACCTTTTTCTGTTGAAGCTTACCATAAATTAGGGGATATCTGTTATTCCCAAGGTCAAATTGAAAAGTCTATTCGTTCTTACAAGATAGCAATAGAATTACAACCAGATTTGGCAATAGTTTATGCAAAGTTAGGCAAAATTTATTCTCAAAAAGGTGAACTACAACAGGCGATCGCTTACTATCAAAAAGTTATTACACTTGAACCACAGTCGGCAGATATATATTGGAGTATTGGTCATATTTTAGAGCAACAAGGTAGATTATTTGAAGCTAAGATTTATCAGCAAAAAGCATTAGAAATAAAGCCCGATCTAATTAGAAATTCATTTGCTTTGAATCAGCTCGATCTTAAACTTACTTCTTACTTAACTTGGGAATATGGATTTTTTATTGAAGCTGGAGCGAATGATGGGATAAGTCAAAGTAACACTTTATATTTTGAGAAGTATAAAAATTGGCAAGGTATTTTGGTAGAAGCAATACCGGAGTTAGCAGAAAAATGTAGAATTAATCGTTCTCAGTCAGTGGTAGAAAATTATGCTTTAGTTCCTTTTGATTATGATCGAGATTATATAAAAATGTACTATTGTAATCTTATGTCTTTTGTTGATGGAGCTATCAAGTCAGATGAGGAAAAAAAAGTTCACTTAAAAGCAGGTTGTCAAGTTCAAAATATTAATCATAGTTATGAAATAAATGTACCAGTAACGACATTAACTGCAATTCTTGACAAGTATCAAGTTAAAAATATAGATTTGTTTTCGTTGGATGTTGAAGGTTTTGAATTAGATGTATTGCAAGGTATTGACTTTGATAAATACCAACCAAAATTTATGTTGATAGAAGTACGTTATAGAGATAGAAAAGCAATTGATTCTTTTTTAAGACCTTTATATGAACCTGTTGCAGTATTATCTAATTCTATAAATCAGACTCTACCGGAACGGTCTCATCAAGATATTTTATATAAAGCGAATTCATTAATGGATAATTAGAGAATTAGATAGAAAATTAGAGATTTAAAAAACTCTTTCATTTGGGTATTAATTATTAATCGTTCATATTACCTATAAAGGAAAAAAAAATAATTGAGAGATTTCCCAATAATTAAAAGTTTTCAGCATTCAGCGGTCAGCTATTAGCTTTTTTACCTATAAAATCAGCTATCAGCTTTGTTGCCTATACAGGAGGAAAAATTAATTGAGATATTTCCCAGAATTAAAAGTTTTTAAGAAGTCAGCACTCAGCTATAGCAATCCTATTTTATTCGTGTCAAAAATCTTACTGTTTTTTAGGCAACAGCTCCAGAAAGCAACAGGGGAGAGTTTGAATTTTTTTTATTTACTTTTTGATTATCTGCCGCCACCTATGCGCGGATTGCTATATAAGCTATCAGACCTATAAAAAGGGAAAAAGTAATTGATAAATTTCTCAAAATTAAAAGTTTTTAAGAAGTCAGCACTTAGCTATAAGCTATCAGCTTTATTACCTATAAATGAGGAAAAAGTAATTGAAATATTTCTCATAATTAATACAACCAAAACTGATAAAGTATGGAACTATTAGAGTCGCTATTGAAATCACAGAACTGCAAAAAAATATTTAGCTAAACTGTATTGATTCTATCAACTCATCTACTTTTATTTGTCCTTATTCTTTCTTCCATCTTCCTTTTTTATTCTTCCTTATTGAACTAAAAATGACTGAATTTCAATTAACAACTCCTGTAGTTCTAATTATATTTAATCGACCAGATACAACAGAAAAAGTATTTGAGGCAATTCGTCAAGTAAAGCCTCCTCAATTATTTGTAATAGCTGATGCTCCTCGCCCTGATAAACCAGGAGAAGTTGAGAAGTGTATGGCAGCAAGAAAGATAATCGATCGGGTTGATTGGAAGTGTGAGGTTTTAACTAATTATTCTGAGATAAATTTAACTGGTAAGCGAAGAATTCCTAGTGGCTTAAACTGGGTTTTTAGTATGGTTGAATCAGCAATTATATTGGAGGATGACTGTTTACCACATCCGACTTTTTTTCGGTTTTGTGAAGAGTTATTAGACAGATATAATCATAATGAAAAAGTAATGGCGATATCTGGAGACAACTTTTTATTTGGAAATAAATATACAGAATATAGTTATTATTTTTCTCATTATTTTCATGGTTGGGGTTGGGCAACTTGGCGACGAGCATGGCAAAATTTTGATGGTGAAATAAAATCCTGGCCTCAACTTCGAGACAGTAATAGGTTAAAAGGTATTCTCCAAAATACTCAGGCAGTTAGATATTGGTCAAACATTTTTGCCAAGAGTTATGAAAGTTATTCTGCTTGGGATTATGCTTGGCTATTTTCTGGTTGGAGTAATGATAAATTAACAATTCTGCCTCAAATAAATTTGGTTTCTAATATTGGTTTTGGTCTCACAGCTACTCATACTAAAGATGTAAATAGTAAGTTTGCTAATATGTCTGTGGAGGAAATGATTTTTCCTCTTGATCATCCTCCTTCTATTATTCGTAATATTCCAGCAGACGAGTTTACAGAAAAAACAATGTTTAGTGGTAGTTTACAGGTTCAAAATATTCATTGCCAAGTTTGTGGTTCTATATCTCAGAAGTTTGATACTGCTAAGGTTTTAAATAAATATAATGTTGACTATTTTCAATGTTCTAATTGCGGGTTTATACAAACGGAAAATCCTTATTGGTTAGGTGAAGCTTATAGGGAAGCAATTGCTAGTAGTGATGTGGGTTTAGTATCTAGAAATCAAAATTTTTCTTTGATTACAGAAAATTTGATTCTTAATTTTTTTAATGCTAATGGTAAATTCCTAGATTATGGTTGTGGCTATGGTTTGTTTGTTCGGATGATGCGTGACTTAGGATTGGATTTTTATGGATATGATAAGTATTGTCAGAATATTTTTTATGAAGGATGGGAAGGAGAAATAAATGGGGATAAAAAATATGAATTAGTCACAGTTTTTGAAGTCTTTGAACATTTCATAAATCCTCTGGCAGAAATTGAGAAGATACTGGAAAAAACTAGAAATATTTTATTTAGTACGAAGTTATTGCCTCCTAATAATCCTCGTCCTAATGATTGGTGGTATTATGCTCTTGAGGAAGGTCAGCATATTTCTATTTTTACTAAAAAAGCATTATCTATAATTGCTCAAAAGTTTAAACTTAATTTATTTTCGGATGGGGAATCTCTACATTTATTAACTGAGAAAAATTTATCAAGTTCTGAGTTTTTCAGTATCTTTAGGGTGGGTAGATATAAACCTGAGAAAAGGAAAGAAGCTTTAACTGAGTCAGACCATGAAAAAGTTACAGAAAGAAAACAAAAAGCTCGGCAGCAACTAACTGAGGTACACTATGAAAATATTGCAGAAAGAAAACCGAAAAATCGGCAGCAATTAACTGAGGTAAATTATCAAAATGTGGCAGAGAGAAAACAAAAAGCTCGGCAGCAAATAACTAAGGTAAATTATGAAAATATTGCAGAAAGAAAACCGAAAAATCGGCAGCAATTAACTGAGGTAAATTATCAAAATG